>CAMORJ010000040.1 GCA_946623775.1 uncultured Bacillota bacterium
CTGTGGAACAGCATCTCTCATGGGCTCGGCGCGATTTTCGCTCTGGTTTTCGGTCCGCTCATGATTCAAAAAGCCGCCTTGCTCCATAGCCCTCTTGCCATGGCTGCAGTCTGCTTCTATTTGATTTCGATGGTCGTGACATACGCTGGAAGCTCTGTCTACCACGCTTTGGCCAAAAACGACGGCAAACGGGTGATGAGGGTCATCGATCATGACAACGTCTTCTTCCTCATCATGGGCTGCTATACCCCTTATTGCCTCATTGGTTTAACCAAAAGCGCGGACCCATTCCCATGGTCTTGGGTCATCCTCGGACTTGTTTGGGGACTATGCATTCTGGGAATAGTGCTGAACTCCGTCAATATCCATAAATACAAGGTCCTGTCGATGATTGTCTATGTCTCGATGGGAAGTGCGATCGTGGCCGCTTTGTATCCTTTGTGGTTCTGCATCGGCCCAGGCGGAGTCCTTACTTTGCTTGCCAGCGGAGTCCTCTATTGGATCGGCGCGGTCCTTTATGGAATCGGGGGCAAGAAGAATCTTTGGTTCCACACCGTCTTCCATTTCTTCATCCTCGCCGCTTCGGTCATGATGTTCTTCTCGATCTATTATTTCGTCATTTGCTAGAAGTCTGTAAATGTTTCCATTCCCATGGGAATAGATTAAACTATCCCCATGAACAAAAAACGTTTAGCATTTCTATTCTCTTCCATGGCGATGGCCGTCGCCCTCTCCAGCTGCGATATTTATTCCATCCTGGGCATCAGAACCGCTGATGTCTCAGGCGCGGCGATAACCGTCGTCGGCGATGAGGCCAATGATGATCCCGTCGCCACTTATACCCCCTCCGAATCTGGCATGTATACCCCTGAGGCGGCGAAGTTTTTGCCATACAACTTCAGGAACTTGAATATCACGCAGAGCGCGGACATCGTCCCTTCCTCTGGGAACGTCAAACTATTGGTTTTGCCGATCGAGTTCTCCGATTATTCCTTCTCCTCCAGCTTCCTCGGCGATTTGAACATCGCTTTGAACGGGAGGGATTCCGACAAAACGACCGGATATTGGGAGTCGCTTGCCTCTTTCTATAAGAAGTCTTCCTTTGGAAAGCTTAACCTTTCTTTTGAGATCGCGCCCGTTTTCAAAACGTCCTTGACCGCTCAGCAAGCCTACCAGAAGGGCGAGAACGCCGTCCCGGTGGTCGATCTTGCGGTCAAGAACTACAAGGAAACCAACGAGACCAAGCATTTGGATGCGGACGAGAACGGGTTCATCGATGGCGTCATCGCCGTTTATTCCTGCCCCAATTACACCGAATCCAATCAGATCGCCTCATTCGACAAGGACACCTTCTTCTGGGCGTATTGCTATTGGAACGCGAAAGCGAAGTCCAGCCTCCTTTCGCCTAACTTCAACGTGTTCTTCTGGATGTCCTACGATTTCATCTACAACAGGTTCAGGCAGATCGACGCCCACACGATGATCCACGAATTCGGGCACATGATGGGCTTGGACGATTATTATCCCGACGAAAAAAGCGCATCGGCTTTCTATCCGACCGGCCTGCTCGATATGATGGATGGCAACATCCTCGATCATAACGTCTATTCCAAGTCCGTTTTGGGCTGGACCGTCCCTAAGGTCGTCGATGGGACGAAGACCGTCACGCTTGCCCCGTCGCAGGAAACAGGCGACTGCTTATTGATTCCTTCCGGCCAATGGAACGGAACCGCCTGGAGCGAATACCTTTTGGTTGAGCTGTATACCCCAACCGGCTTGAACCAGCTCGATTCGACCACCGCCTACGACAACCGCCCGCTTGGATTCAACATCCCCGGCATCAAGATCTTCCATGTCGATTCCCGCGTCGTCTCCGGCTCCACCAACGATGGCCGCAACATCACGTACGCCTACCATAACGGGACCACCCTCAGCCCCGCCCATACAAGCACGTTCTACCGGTATTACCGCGTCGGCGCCAGCAACTGCCGCAAAGACGGAAGCATCGCCCCGACCGGCTACTCCCTGGTCCACCTATTGGAGTCCAGCGGCAAGGTTTCCTTCTATGGCAACAATTACGCGAGGAATTCCTCTTTGTTCCATCAGGGCGACGTTTTCTCCATGAGCAAGTTCTCCGCCTGCTTCCCAAGGAAGACCACCTTCAACTGCGGCGCCGAATTCCCCTATACGATCAAAGTCGACTCCATTTCCAACTCCTCGGCTACTTTGACGATCACGAAGGCCTAAACGATATGTCGAAACGAAGCGGCAGCGACGTCTTGCTGGAAAACAGGAAGGCGCGCTTCTTATATTTCCTGAGCGATTTCATGGTGGCCGGCTTAGTGTTGACCGGCACCGAAATCAAGTCCCTGCGCCAAAGGAACGCTTCGCTTTCGGACTCCTATGTTCAGATAAAAAACGGCGAGGCATGGCTATGCAATATGCATATCGCCCCCTATAGCGATGGAACCATCTTCAACGTCGATCACCTCCGCGAAAGGAAATTGCTGCTCACCAAACAGGAAATCAAAAGGCTTATCGCCCATCTGAAAGGGGCTGGCACCTCCACGACCTGCGTTCCGACCAAGGTGTTTTTACACCACGGATACGCGAAAGTGGAAATCGCCTTGGCGGTGGGCAAGAAAGCCCATGATAAGCGCGACGCGATTCGCGAGAGGGATACCAAACGCGAAATCAGCAAAGCAATGCGCACAGGCGCGAAGACGGGAGATTGATTATGAGCATCCAAGAGCTTGCTTCCATGTTCAAAGCGGGGTTCGAAGCCCGTTACGACAACGAGGACTATCTTCGTTTTTGTTCAAAGAGAAAAATCAAATTAGCGACCCCGTGCATTCATATTGTGGGCACGAATGGCAAAGCCAGCGTCGGAAAACTGCTCTCCGACATCTATATCGCAGGCGGCTACAAAGTAGGTCTCCTATTGCCTTCATTTCTGGATTCGCCATGCGAAATGATTCGCGTGAATGGCGTTCCCATCAGCGAATCAGACTTCGCCTCCCTCTACCAGAAGCACGAGAAGGAGTTCAAGAAGGCAGACCTGACCCCATTTGAATCGATCGTCGTGATTGCGTACGAGTATTTTGAATCCTCCTCTTTGGATTTGGCGGTCATCTGCGCCGGAATGGGCGGAGAGATCGATGCGACCAACATCGAGGAAATGGACCAGCGCCTGGTCGTTTTGACCAACATCGGCTTAGACCATACCGAATACTTGGGAACCACCCTGTCCCAGATTGGGTTGAATAAGATTTCATTGCTCCGAGAGAAAACGCCTCTTTTGCACGGCGTGCTGGATGAGGGCTGCAAGAAGGTCACTTTGGATTTCACCGAAGGGCTGGAATCCCCGAATATCGAAGTGGATGCATACCAC
This sequence comes from uncultured Bacillota bacterium, assembly GCA_946623775.1. GTDB lineage: Bacteria > Bacillota_I > Bacilli_A > RFN20 > CAG-826 > Alloenteromonas. The sequence continues at coordinate 3,392 of CAMORJ010000040.1, forward strand.
TATCAGCACATTGCTGAAGGCGTATTCCGTTTCGATTATCGTCCCTTCAAAGATTTGGCTGTCAACTCCATGGCGGAGGCGATGGTCTATAACGCCTCCCTTGCAATAGAGGCCACCAAGATTTTGGATAAGAGCTTCCCAGTCACCGAAGAAGCGATCAGAAAAGGGCTTATGGAGAAGCCGCTTCCGCTGCATTATGAGGTCCATGGCAATTTGATTTTCGATTCGGCGAATAACGTCGATGCCATTTCCTCCGTCGTCAAAGCCCTGCCGACGCTTTCCATGCGCCGTCCGGTTCACGTCGTATTCGGCGCCAAGCGCAGCAAAAACGTTGCCGCAATGCTGCCGCCTCTAGGCAATTACGGATGCGACATCCACCTGAGCACATTTGATTCTCCGCTTGCGAAAACGGAGGAGGATTATTTCATTTTCCTCGGCGACCATGAATATAGCGAAAACGCCGTCGAACTTGTGAAAACCCTGCAAAACACGTATCCCGATGATGCAATTCTCGTCATCGGCGATCCTGAGCTAGCCTATCAGACGAAGAGGGATTTGGGATTATGAAGCAAGACGATTTGCCAGAGATCGATGAGTCTCTTTTGACCGAAGAGCAGAAGGCCGAAATGCATTCCAGGAAGATTGCGCCGGGGTGGATCATCTTCTTCTCGGTGATGGTCGTTTTGATCGTTGCTTGCATCGTTGTCATATCTGTCCTTCGATAATCAAAAAATTAAGAGTTTCCATCTTTCGTAGCGGTGCTAAACTAACCGAGTTTTAGGGAGTGTGATTATGTATCAGATTGGTTTCGACAATGAGAAATATATCGCCATGCAGTCCGAACTCATCCGCAAAAGGATCAATCAGTTCGGCGGCAAGCTGTATCTAGAATTCGGCGGCAAGCTCTTCGACGACTATCACGCATCCCGCGTTCTCCCCGGCTTCAAACCCGATACCAAACTGGAGATGCTCCTAAGCCTCAAAGACAAAGCCGAAATCGTCATCGTCATCAACTCCGAAACCATTGAACAAGCCAAAATCCGCGAGGACCTTGGCATTACATACGACCAAGACGTGTTTAGATTAATCGACGCTTTCCATGCGGCTGGCCTTTTCGTCGGCAGCGTCTGCCTAACCCGTTATACCTCGACAAAGCACACCAAAGCGTTCGAAAGGATTTTGAACCGCCAAGGAATCAAAACCTACCACCATTACACCATTCCCAACTATCCATATGATGTTGACCGCATCGTTTCGGATGAAGGATATGGCAAGAACGATTACATCGAAACAGAAAGAAGCTTAATCGTCGTCACCGCCCCAGGCCCAGGCTCGGGAAAGATGGCAACCTGCTTGTCGCAGCTCTATAACGAAAACATCCGCGGCATCAAATCGGGCTATGCGAAATTCGAGACATTCCCGATTTGGAACCTGCCATTGAAGCACCCCGTCAATCTCGCTTACGAAGCGGCGACGGCGGATTTAAACGATATCAACATGATCGACCCATACCATCTTGAAGCGTATGGCGTTTCGACCGTCAACTATAACCGCGACATCGAAATCTTCCCCGTCTTGAACCGCATCTTCGAAAAGATTTATGGTTCATCCCCCTATAAGTCTCCAACCGACATGGGCGTTAATATGGCTGGCAATTGCATCATTGACGATGCGGTGTGCCAAGAAGCTGCCCGTCAGGAAATCATCAGGCGTTACCTTAGGGGCTTGGTTGATCGCCGCCTTGAAAAAGCCACCGACGAGACCGTCTCGAAACTAGAGAAACTGCTTGTCTCAAATGAGATAAGCGTCGCCATGCGTCCCTGCGTTGCCGCCGCAAGGGAAAAAGCGGCGAAAACGGGTGCGCCTGCGGCCGCCATCGAGCTTCCGGATGGCACGATTATCACGGGCAAAACATCCAATCTGCTTGGCTCTACCAGCGCCATGCTCATCAATGCGCTCAAGCATTTAGCCGGAATCAACGATAAGGTTTTGATTTTGCCGGCCGCAGTCATTGAGCCGATTTGCGAACTCAAAACCAAAGGTTTGGGAGGTCACAACCCTCGCCTGCACACCGACGAGATCCTTCTCGCCCTTTCTATCTCCGCCGTCACGAACCCGCTTGCTGCCTTGGCGCTTGAGCAGCTTCCAAAGCTTCGCCATTCGCAATGCCACACATCCGTCATTTTGTCCCAGATGGACTCCAAGACCCTTTGGAAGCTCGGCATTGATTTGACTTCAGAGCCGGTATACGAAAAGAAGAAACTCTACCATTCGAAATAAGACGATTTCGGCAAATATTTGAATTGCGGAATGCGCCCGTTTTCGGTGTGATAAAAATCTTCAAAATCAAGAAAATAAGACACGGCAATATCTTCTAGATATAATCCGTACAATGTAAAGATTTTCCCTCTTGCGCGAAATCGTTCTTTCCTTAAAATTTTCTCCGATTTAGAGGACCTGACTTATGGATGACAGCTATTTGGAAAGTGCCGTTCAAGATGAATTGGAAGACATCGATACATACGTCGAATTGGCCCTCGCTTCCGACGACAAACAATCGTGGGCGGAAGACGACGATCTCTATTTCTCCAACCTCGACTGAGAAATGCATGAATGAAGAAAAGCGGTTACCGCTTTTTTTCTTTCGTTACTTTTCCGTGCGTCCGTGTATCATATGTAGGCGTATATAGGAGCAAAGCAATGGAAGAACTACACCGCACCGACAACCTCTCCTGGGACGAATATTTCATGGGCATCGCCAAACTTAGCGCCCTGCGTTCCAAAGATCCGTCCACTACAGTGGGAGCCTGCATCGTCGATCCGAATCACAAGGTAGTCTCCATTGGCTATAACGGCATGCCCCGTGGGGTTGATGACAATCGCATCCCTTGGGGACATGGCGAAGGCTTGGCGTCCAAATATCTCTATGTCTGCCATGCCGAATTCAATGCCATTTTGAATACCAGAGATGGCTCTGCGCTGAACGGCTGCACCATTTATGTCACTTTGTTCCCCTGCAACGAATGCGCGAAAGCCATCATCCAGGTTGGAATTAAGGAAGTCGTCTTCGCCGACGATAAGTATCACGACACCGTTTCGGTGCAAGCATCCCGCCGCATTTTGGATATGGCAGGCGTGAAATACAGAAAATACGAAGGACGTGTAGTCGATTTCCATGTTGAATAAGCATTCTTCGTTCTATCGGATCCTCGTGATAATCGTTGCCTTTGCGCTTCTTGGCATCGCGATTTTCCTTCCGCTGCTAAGCACCGATGACAAGAATTATGTTCTCATCTTCATCTTGCTAGGCGTCTATGCCTTAGCGATGGTCGCAGCGGTGGTTATCACGGAAATCTATTGGAGGAGGAGAAAGAAATGAATCCGGTCCTCCAAATCGAAGATCTTTCGTTCGCCTATTTAGACGACAAAAACGTGTTGAACCACGTTTCTTTATCAATTGAACCAGGACAATATGCGACTTTGATCGGACATAACGGCTCAGGCAAATCGACATTATCCAAACTCATCATGGGCCTAATGAGCGGATATGACGGCAAGATTTTCCTATTCGGGGAAGAAGTGAACCGCAAAAACCTGCGCTCGTTGACGAGCAAGGTCGGCATCGTGTTCCAAAATCCAGATAACCAGTTCGTCGGCTCGACGGTCGCGGATGATATTGCCTTTGGCTTAGAGAATTCCTGCGTGAAGCGCGAGGAGATGGAGGCCATCATCCAGGAAGTCGCCTGCGATGTCGGGATGGAGAAATTCCTATCTCACGAGCCCGCTTCTTTGTCGGGCGGTCAAAAGCAAAGGGTCGCTATCGCCGGTGTTTTGGCGATGAACCCATCGCTCGTCATCTTTGATGAAGCGACTGCCATGCTTGATCCCCGCGGCAAAAAAGAGATTCGCGCCTTAATTCAAAAAATGAGGACCAAGAATCCGGATTTGGCGATTCTATCCATCACTCATGACATTGAAGAGGCCGCCGCAAGCGACCGCGTATTCGTTCTTGAAAAAGGGAGCATTCTTTTCGCCGGCAGCCCGCATGAGGTGTTCTGCCATTATGAAGAGCTTGTGAACGCCCGTTTGGATATCCCGTTTGCGGTCAAAATGTGCAGGGCTTTAAGAAATCAGGGGATGCATGTGCCGGAAAACATCACCACGGTGGAAGCGTTGGAGGAATTCTTATGTCAATAAGGTTCACCGACGTGTTCTATACATATAATCCCAAGACCCCTTTGGAGCATCAGGCGCTGAAGGGCATCAACCTCGAGATCGTCGAAGGGTCTTTCGTCGCGATCGTCGGCAGAACCGGATGCGGAAAATCCACGATGGTCCAGCATATCAATGCTCTCCTCCATCCGACCTCAGGCGTTGTGACAGTGGACGATTTCCAAAACGTTCCCGAAAAGAAGAAACGCTCCAAAAACACCAAAGAGCTCCGACAAAAAGTCGGACTGGTTTTCCAATTCCCCGAATACCAGCTGTTTGAGGAAACGGTTGAAAAAGACGTTGCCTTCGGCCCTAAGAACTTCGGAAAAACCGAAGAAGAAGCCATGGAAGCAGCCCACAAGGCTTTATTGGAAGTCGGCTTGGGAGAGGAATTCTTCAAGAGGTCGCCGTTTGAATTATCGGGCGGCGAGAAAAGAAGGGCAGCCATTGCAGGCGTCCTTGCAATCGGCCCTCAATATTTGGTCGTCGATGAGCCTACCGCTGGCTTAGATCCTTTGGGGTCGAAAGAGATGATGGCCTTGTTCCAAAAAGTGCATGAAGCGGGGGCAACCATCATTTTGGTCACTCACGATATGGCGCTGGTGAAGCGCTATTGCGACAAAGTCATAGTCGTGGATGATGGGACAATCGCCAAAGTCACGACTCCAGACGAATTCTTCTTGGAAGATATCGAGAAGTATTCCTTGGACTCCCCAGAGCTTTATAAACTAGCCAGATTCTGCATTGCCCATGGTGCCGATTTCGATATGAAATCGATACACGGGGTCACTGCTTTCTCTGAAGCGATAGCGAAGTGGAAAGGGGTGAAGCATGAATAATTTCACCCTGGGGAAATATGTTCCGTACAATTCCTTCCTCCACAGGATGGACCCCCGCGTTAAGCTTGCGATGACCGTCTGCCTGATGGTCTGCGTGTTTTTGGCTTATTCGACTTGGAGCATGACCTTCCTCGTCGGTGGAATATTGTTCATCCTTGCCGTCATCTTGCTTCGCTGCACCCATATGGGCATCAAAGACGTTTTGAAATCCCTACGTTCTTTGTGGTTCATGCTGTTCTTCCTAATGATCATCTACATCGTCGTTCCTAGGCAAACGCATACATTGCCAATCGCCTGGGAGGTTGGCGCTTGGGTCGTTTATTGGGACTCTTTCGCCGACGCGGGAAAAATCATGCTCAGGCTCATCACGATGATGACCATCACCATGACGCTTACCGCTTCTACGAAACCGCTTGATTTAACTTATGCCCTTGAATGGTATATGACTCCGTTGAAGCCTTTGCATTTCCCAGCGGCGGAAATCGCGATGACGATTTCAATCGCTTTGCGATTCATTCCGACGCTTCTTGATGACACAAGCCGCGTCATGAAAGCGCAGGCAAGCCGCGGCGTGGATATGGAGCATGGCAAATTGATGCAGAAAATCACTGGCATCACGTCTTTGATCATCCCGCTGTTCGTCTCTAGCTTTATGCGTTCCGAAGAGCTGGCCAACGCCATGGAGTGCCGCGGCTATGACCCAACGGCTAAAAGAACCAGGTACCGCAGACTGAAGGCGCGCTTCAGCGATTTCGTTTTCCTGATTGTCGCGAATGCCCTTTTGGCGGGATGCATCTATATGTGCGTCACCTCGTTTGACGTTTTCGCCCTATTTGGAGTGACCGCGTTATGAAATACGTCGCGACCGTCTCCTATTGCGGGCAAAACTATTCCGGCTTCCAAAGGCAGAGGAATGGCTTGAAAAGCATTCAAGGCGAATTGGAAAGAGCCTTAAGCTTTGCTTTGGGGGTCGAAACCCAAATCAAAGGAGCAGGGCGGACCGATGCAGGAGTCAATGCGATAGGCCAAAGGGTGTCGTTTGAATCCGAAAGGGCATTGGACGATAAATTCATCTCCCTTTGGAATCACTTGCTCCCGCTTGATATCCAAATCACGAAAATCGATGCATGCCCCTCCTCTTTTGATGCTAGGCACAGTTCTATTGGCAAAGCCTATGAGTACCGTTTTTCGATAAAGGGACGTAACCCATTCGAAGTCGGTAGGCTGACACAGTTAGAGGCCGAGACATTCGATAAGTCTTTGTTCGAAAAGTCGCTTCGCTATTTTGAGGGCGAACATGATTTCCGCTGTTTCACCACCAAGCCTCAAGACAAAGACAATTTCATCCGCATCATTGAGCCTATCCATATCATTTGGAGCGAGGACGGCAATGCTGGAAGGGTCTTTTTCAGATCCAATGGCTTCATGACCTATCAAATCCGTTTGATGATGGGAGTCGCGTTTAAGATTGCGATGGGCAGGCTGCCTGAATCAAAGATACCAGAACTCCTCTCGTCAAAGACGAGGAAGATCGCCTCCTTCAAAGCGGCGCCCGATGGTCTGTATCTAGTGGAGGTCCTTTATGAGTAAAAGGCCGACTTGGAACATTCATACGCACACCTATAGGTGTGGTCATGCCTACGGGACGGACGAAGAATACGTCCGGAAAGCCATGGAGATCGGTATCAACTACCTCGGCTTTTCAGACCATGTTTTTATCCCCGGAAGAAGCGACCCTCGCATCAGGGGCGACTATTCAGAATTAGAGGGATATATCGCCTCCATACGTGACTTGGAGAAAAAATACGAGGGACGTGTAACGATTAAACTCGGTTTCGAAGCGGAATGGATGGATGAATATGCAGACTACTACGCGGATTTACTCCACTCCAAAAAGGTTGATTATCTGATTCTCGGACAGCATTGCCGAATCATGCATGACCGCTTCTTCGGATATGGGTATCTGCCCGATGTGAAAGACCGTCTCGAATTCTATTGCATCGATGTGCTCTGCGGCATTCAGTCGGGGCTATTCACCTATGTCTGTCATCCTGACTTGTTCACTCGCTTCGTCGGCGAGTGGGATCAGAAGTGCGAAGAGATATCCCATCGCATCTGCAAAGAGGCCGCCAAATATGGATTGCCTTTGGAATTCAATTTCGGCAACAGCAGGGGAGCGGTCAAAAATTTCCCGGGCGAGCCTGCGCATATGACTTATCCGCATCCTAGGTTCTGGGAAATTGCTAAGCAATATGACATCCCTGTGGTGCTTGGGGTAGACGCCCATCATCCCGACCATTTCCTTGAGTCGGATTATGATTGGGCATACCGCTTTATTGAGGCTTTAGGGCTCAAATTGGTGGATTCTTGGCCCCTAAATAGTGGCCTTTGAGCCATTTCGAGAGAAAAAATATTTCACGCGAATGTGCGTAGTGATATATTTATTCCGCAAAAAATAGGAGATTTTTATGGGAAGGCATTTTGAAGTAAGAGCTGCCGCCATGGCAGCCTCGGCCAAAGCCAAAAGCGCGATCTACATGCGCGCCTCCAAAGAGATTTACGCCGCCGCGAAATCCGGCGAGCCCGATCCCAATTCCAACCTCGCTCTTCGCAGCGCCATCGAAAAGTACCGCAAGCAGTGCCCTAGGGACGTCATCGATCGCGCCATCGAAAAGGCGAAAGGAGGCGACTCCGTCGCTTACATCCCTGGCCGTTATGAATTTATGGGCCCGGGCGGAAGCAACATCATCGTCGATACTTTAACCGATAACGTCAATCGCGCTCTCGTCACCGTCAGGACCATCGTTACCAGGAAAGGCGGCAAGATGGCATCCGTAGCCTATGGCTTCGAGCATCGCGGAGTCCTCAATTTCAAAGGACCCAGCGCCGACGAAGCAGAGGAAGCATTGCTATTTGGAGACGTCGATCTCGTCAGCGTGACCGCAGACGAAGACGGCGAGCTCGAAGTCTTGCTCAATCCGAACGACCTCGCCAAAGCGCAGGAAGTTCTCAAGGATCTCGGCGTCACCGATTACGACCGCGCCGAAACCACCATGTACCCGAACGAATGGATCACCGTCGAAGGTGAAGACCTCCAGAAGCTCAAAGACATGATGGAACAGCTCGACGAAGCCGAAGACGTCCAAGCCGTTTACACCAACGTCGAAAATCTATAATCGCAAAAACCGCTTGCCTAACATCACGCGAATCGGCAAGCGGTTTTTGTATGCGTGCACGATGAACAAGAATGGCATCGCTTATATATTCGCGCTTGCAATCGTGCACGCATACGTGGATAATATCGCACGGCACTACTTTGAACGAGTAAACCCCGGTAAAGTTAAAAGTTCGAATCAAGTCGCTTAACACGACAAAGGAGTAAACAACATGCAGCGTCAAACCACGTTGGCAAAGAAAGAGAGCGTCCAGCGCGCCTGGTACCTCGTCGACGCCACCGATATCCCTCTTGGCCGCCTCGCATCTAAACTCGCGGTCATCCTCATGGGCAAGGATAAGCCCACCTACACCCCCAACGTTGATTGCGGTGACAACATCGTCGTCATCAACGCTTCCAAAGTCAAGCTCACCGGCAATCACCCCGAGAGCAAGAAGAACTACTACAACGTCTCCCAATACAATGGCGGCCTTCGCACCCGTAGCGCAGGCGTCATGAAAGCGGAGTTCCCCGTCGAGATGGTCGAAAGGGCCGTCTGGGGCATGCTTCCCAAGGGACCGCTAGGACGTTCTATCATCAAGAAGCTCCACGTCTATGAAGGCGCCGAGCACAAGCAGCAGGCCCAGAACCCCCAGGTTCTCGACCTCAGCAAGTAAGGAGAATTGAACCATGGCAGACAAGAAATACTATGGCACTGGCCGCCGCAAATCGGCCGTCGCCCGCGTCTACGTCTCTTCTGGAAAAGGCAAGATCCTCGTCAATGGACGCGATGTCAACGAGTACATGCCCTTCCCGACCTTGGTCCTTGACCTCAAGCAGCCGCTCGCTCTCATCAACGGCGAAGACCGTTACGATGTCGAGTGCACCGTCACCGGCGGCGGATTCACCGGACAAGCCGAAGCCATCCGCCTTGGCATTGCCCGTGCTCTTCTGGAAGCCGGCGAAGATCGTTCCGCCCTCAAAGTGGCTGGCATGCTCACCCGCGATGCCAGGTGCAAAGAGAGGAAGAAATACGGTCTCAAAGGCGCCCGTCGCGCTCCGCAGTTCTCCAAGCGTTAATCGCTTACCCAAAAGGATTCCTTCGGGAGTCCTTTTTTCTTTCCTTATATATCTTGATTCGTGCGCGCGCATTGACAGCATATTCCCCGACATTTTCGAAAAGGTAAAAACTTCCTCTTGCCCGTATGTATTCGTTGGGGTATATTTATTGAGCGCTTCAGGGCGCCTGTGGGCCTTTAGCTCAGTTGGTTAGAGCGTGCGCTTGATAAGCGCAAGGTCGGTGG
>CAMORJ010000041.1 GCA_946623775.1 uncultured Bacillota bacterium
GTTCCCTTCGCGGGGGTGAACGTCATTTCGGAGAAATAGATTTTGCCGTTTATCTCATAAAGGTCGCAACGAACAAACGGGAAGGGCGCGCATAGGTCTTCCGCCATCTTGATCATTTGGTCAAAGCAGGCTGGCTTTGGAGGCTTGACATCGGCTTTCTTCCAGCCGTTGAACTGCGAGCCATCGAAGTCTTCCCAATTGATATATAGCTCGGTGTAGCGGATGTCTTTTCCTCGTCCCGTCACCACATAAAGGTTTTTCGCCTTGCCGTTATATACGTGGAGCTTATATTCGGTCGGCAGCGTATCGCCATCGCCTAAGAATTCCTCAATGATGATCTGAGGTTTTATGGGGCTATAGTGCCTCTCCAATGTGAATTTGCCATAATCCGACTTCAGCCATTTATGGAATTTCTTCCGGGCGTCTTCGATATCAAGATTTGCCTTATCGCGGACCAAGATATTCCACCCGGAGGCGTGGGTGCATTTCATGACGAAGCGATTCGGGAGGGAATCGAAATCGATATCCTCGAATTTGTCATAGATTCCATAGATGGGGACCAAGGTATCTTCATATCCTTTTTCCTTAACGTAATCCCTGACGCCAGCCCTGCCTGCGCACTGGCTGACAAGAGGCCATTTCGGATACACGTATAGCCTCAAATACTGAAGCTTTTCGGTGTAACGGGTCGGCTGTTTTAGGTTGCAGGGGTGGTGGGTGATGTAACGGTACTGGAGTTTGACGTATGCCTTTGGGCTCAGCTTTTTGATTAAGCCGCGGAAAGGGAGCGCGAGCATGCGCTTGAGCTTATTCTCCTTCAGATTGGGATTTGGCATATTCTTCCCTCTCCTTTCTTCGGCTTGGCAAGAAGGAGGAAACAAGCTTCTCCTTGCATAGCAGCAAGATTCCGATATAGAGAATCGCATCGACCCCGACCATGATGACCAAGGTCAGGATTTGGCTAATCCAAAGTTCGTCGCCAACCCATGGCAAGGCGCCTTGCAGTATCGGAGCGACGAAGTAGGTGAAAACCCCAATCGCAATCCCGACGAGGGTGATTTTGAGGTTGTTGAGGTTGAATACGGCCGGCACGGCATATTTTTTGGCGAACACCAAAAGGGTTCCGACGAGAACGACGTCGGTTGAAGCGGTCGCGATGGCTACGCCTAGAATGGGGCGGTCGCGGAATGCTACCATGCCCAAAAGCAAAGACAGCCCGATGTTCATGATGACGCCCAACGTCATGGCGAATAGGTAGAACTTCTCCTTTTTCATCGGCAGGAGGATTTCGTAATAGATGTTGTCGGCGATCGAATAGGTGAGCATCATCGACGCAAGAATCGGCAGGACGAGATTCGCGTCGCGATATGCAGAGACCGAATCGCCGCCCGAAATCAAAGATGTGATTGGGTTGGCCAAAGTGGCCATCGTCGCAATCGCGGGGATAGCGATGAAGAAGGTGATATTAAGCGAATAGGACACGAGGTTTTGGAAGAACCGTTTGTCCTCTTTTTCGTAATAATAGGAGGCACGTGGCATGAAAACCATGTACAAAGAGGTAATCAGGGTGATGACGATATCGATGCCTTTGACGCCTACCGAATATGCGCCTACCGCGGCTTTGGTGGGATCCAAGAAGCCCAAAATGAATTCGTCCGTTTGGTTATAGATGATGAGGGCCATCGAGATGAAGAATAGGACCACCAATGTTTTCAGCAGCGGCTTGAACTCGTATTTCCCGGTCTTCTTGAAGCTCACGTATCTAGGCAATAGCAAGCAGTTGAATATTGCGGTGAATACGGTGTTCGAGATGGTGATGAGGGCGTAGATGAACACATAATTCTCAGAACGGGCGCTCGGCTTGACGAAGGCGAATGTCATCATCGCCGCCACGGCGATCAGCATGATGGAGCGCACGGTGATATAGACGTGCTTCTCCAATGCGATGTATACCCATTCGAAGGAGAATGCGCCGGCCAAGAAATTGATGGACAGCAAGAATATAAGTTCTTTGGTTTCGAATAACGCCGGGACCGCGAATACGATTCCGGACATAAATCCAAAGCTCAAAACCGTCATGATGGCTTGGAGGATAAAGAACTCCTGAACCTTTTTGGAGAGAAGCTCTTTGTTGTCTTTGACCTTGGCACATTCCCTAATCGCTATATTGGGGATGGAGATTTTGGAGAGGACCAAAAAGTAATACACGAACGTATTTGCCCAGGTGTATAGGCCAAACACCGAATCCGATAGGGCTCTGGTGATATAGGGGAAGGTGATGAAAGACAAGACGGTCAGCGTTAAAGTGCGGATCAAATTAATGACCACGTTTGCCCTGATGTTGGTAGTAGGGGCCTTGCTCACGGTGACTTCGTTTGCCATGTAGGTGTCATTATAACGCGTTTTGCGTTTTTCTAAATGCGCGCTTGCGCGTTTGTAATCTATAATTACCCCGTCATGAGAATCTTGGTGGTTTGTCAGCATTACTATCCCGAGTCATTTTCCATTACCTCCATCTGCGAAGGATGGGTGAAAATGGGCCACGAGGTTTTCGTGGTCACCGGTCAGCCAAACTATGGGTTCGACAGGATCCTGGAAGGCTATGAAAAGGTCCGCGACGAAGTCATCAACGGGGTTAAGGTGCATCGCTGCAAACTTTATCCTCGCGGCAAGTCGCGTTTGTCCATTATCCGTAACTACCTTTCTTTCTGGCGGAACAGCAAACGGTATATCCGTCACCTTAAAGAGGAATTCGATGTCGTCTATTCGATGTCGCTAAGTCCCATTACTTCGGTTTCAGGAGCGAATATCTACGCGAAAAAGCATCACGTCCCCCATGTTTTGCATTGCTTAGACCTTTGGCCTGAGTCCACGGTTGTGACCCACGCCATCAAACCGAATAGCCTGTTCTATAAGATTCTCTATGTCTGGAGCAAGAAGATTTATTCCAAGGCAGATAAGATTTTGATTTCCTCCCCCAGCTTCAGAGGCTATTTCAAAGACGTGCTTCATCTTCCTGACGACAATATCGTCGATGCCTATCAGCCTGCGTTGATCATTCCCCAAAAAGGACCGGATGTCGTTTACGAGCATCCTTTCAATATTGTTTATGCAGGAAACATCGGCACAATCCAAATGGTCGAAAAGTTGGTTGAGGCAACGGAAAAGGCATCTGAAAAAGTAGACGTTGCCTTACATCTCATAGGCATGGGCGCCAGGCAAGAGGCGGTGAAGAAATACATCGAAGAGCATAATCTTGGCGGGCGAGTCTATTTCTATGGGCCCAAGGCCAGGGCTTTGACGGTTGCCTATTATCCAAACGCGACTGCTTTGGCGGTCACTTTGGAGAAGGGCGGATACGTTGGGAAAACGATTCCCAATAAATTGACCAGCTCCCTATATTATGGCCGTCCGATTTTAGCGTGCATCCAGGGCGATGGCCGCGAGATTCTAGAGCAGGCACAAGGCACGGTGTTCGCATCCGAGGAGAGCTCTGAGAGCCTGGAAGAGGCTATCTTAAAGCTTTGTTCCTTAAGCGAAGCGGAACTAAAAACATTGGGCCAAAACAACCTGAAATACTATGAGGAACACTTATCGTTCCAAATCCTTTTAGATAAGATTACGGACGAACTAATTTCTGCAAAAACTCGGTAAAATCCCTGCCGATTGCTTCAAAACCAAGCAAATCAAGGACTTTTTCTTTTCCCGTATTCTCTTTGATTCCGTATAGTTTGCCGCTTTCATCAAGATGCGCGTTCAAGAACGCCGAAAGCTCTAAGCCGTCTTCCAGCCAATTGATTTCATCGGAAAAGATCGCTTGCAAATCGGAAGACTTGGTTGAGACGATTCGACGGCCAAGAGCCAGATACTCCAATAATTTGGACGGGATGGAAACCTCGTCCAATTCCTTCCGGTAGAGCCTCGGGTTGATGAGCAAATCCGCATTTGCCTCATAGGCTGCATTTTCCTTTTTGGAGATCTGCCCTAAGAAGCGGATCCGCGGGTCGCTCATGCTGGCGCGTTTAACTTCCTCTTCATAATTTCCGTGCCCCGCGATGACCAAATCATAGTCGGCGTTCGAACCTTCATAGGCGTCGATCAACGCTTTCGTGCCATCCTTTATAAATAATGCGCCTCCGTAATAGAAGTAGGGGCGTGGGTGGGGGTTGGCTAGATCTTCGATTTGCTCGGCGATGCCTGGTTTTATCAGGCTGGGCTTACCGTTTTTGTTAAACAAGGAGTCAAGGCCGTGAGTTAAGCAGAAATATCCCCCTGCCTTGCTGGACAAATATAAGACCTGCTTTTGGTAGAACGAATTTGCGCCCGTGATATTGAATGGGCTATCAGTACAAACCGCAATGCGAACCGCATTCGCTTTTTTAGCAATTGCTTTGCTGGCGCTAGCCAGAGTCAAAGACAAACTGTCATAGATAACGACATCGAATTTCCCATCGACGTGCTTTGCGATGTTCGAAGTTCCGGATAGGACTTGCTGAATCTTGCCGTTTACTGGATTGATATAGGTATAGTGGATTCCATCTTCCTCAAAGGCCTTTTCCTCAAGAATCCTTTCGCGATTCGGAATCAAACTAAAAACATGGACTTCAGCAAATTTAGCGAGGGCATGTATTAATCTTTGATGGAAATTCTGCCCCGCGGGATTCGGTTTGACGGATGCCTTTTCTTCTAACAAAGCAAAGTCGCTTGAAGTGATGGAGGATGTTAGATAAAGGATCTTCATTTCTCAGCCTCCAGGTATTGTTTGAAAAAATGCATGTGCCAAGCGGCGCTTTCCTCGATGGTGTTTTGCCTAGCGACATCCAACGCCGCTTGGCACATTGATTCATCGAAGTCGCTTTGCAGCGCCTTCATGATTCCCGCTTCGTCATCAAGGCTTACGAGGAATCCGTTCTTGCCGTCTTCAATCAAATGGCATGCGGCGTTCATGGTGGTGGGGGCGATGACGGGGATGCCTTGGCTCATGGCTTCGTTTATGACGTGTCCGTAGATGTCTTCTTTGGATAGAAGCACGAAAGCGTCCGCCATTCTCATCATCTCTAACGATTTCGCGTGATCGACCTGCCCGAAGAGGTAGATGTTATTGAGGCCTTCGGATTTGATTTGGTTTTGCAGCTCCTCGTTCAAAGGGCCATCGCCCAAAATCAGCAAAGCGTCTTCTTTTGGCATATCCTTCCATAAGCGGATGAGCTGGCCATAATTCTTTCTCTCAATCAATTGACCGACGGAGATGAACATGCGCCTGCAATTGATTCGATATTTTTCTTGGAGGGTCCTTTTTTGCCGCTCGGAATAGGGGTTTAGGAGCATTTCGCCTTCGTGAACCGTCGAATAGGGGAAAAGGTGAATCTTGGATTCGTCCGCGCCGTAATGGGTTAGGTAGCCTTTCGATTTCTCGTCGGGGCATAGATAGCTGGATGCGCCGGAGATGTATTTGGTTTTGATTTTGGCGATCAGCGGGTTTTCTTTCTTTGGCACGATTCCGCCGTTGATGGCAAAAACATAGGGGACGCTATGCTTCTTGCAATACCGGATGGCTTTCCTTTCGCCGATCATCCTCCAGCCATTGAGGACCACGATGTCATATTGGTCCTGCTTCAGCAATTTGACCGGCTCGTCCGTGTAGCTGTTGAGCACGCCCAATTTGATGCTCTTGCAGAAATGGGCTTTGAACTTCGTGGCCTCGCGGTCATAGAAAAGCGGATTCCTATCGCCTTCGGAATCGCGTTCGAACACGGCGAAGAAATCGGTTTGCTTTCCGAGCTCGTTGAACAGATCGACCTTGTATGGGGCGGGGTGGTTGAAAAGCCAAAAGATTTTCATCAAAAGGTATTTTACCTTAAATCCGAGGACCGCTACCGATGGAAATGGTAAAATGTGCGCATGATTTCGGATTGGAAAGATTTCTTCGACGCCATTAAGGCGGAACCATATTGCAAGCAGCTGCATTCCTTCCTCGATCAGGAATACTCCTCTTATACGATTTATCCACCCCGTGACCATGTTTTCGAGGCATTTCGGCTTACTAAGCCCAGCGATTTGAAGGTAGTCATCATTGGTCAAGACCCTTATCACGAGCCTGGGCAAGCGATGGGTTTATCTTTCTCCGTTCCCAAAGGAATCCCATTGCCGCCCTCCCTTCAAAACATCTACAAGGAAATCGAAAGCGACATCGGATGCAAGATGGATTTCTCCAATGGCGACCTCACCAATTGGGCCAGCCAAGGCGTGCTGCTGCTAAATGCATACCTAAGCGTCCGCGCCCACCAACCCTTATCCCATAGGCGCGAAGAATATGACCGCTTTATAGCTGATTGCCTCAACTACCTCGATAAGTTGGACCAGCCGATCGTCTTTTTGCTCTGGGGCGGATTCGCCAAGGGATACGCCAAATACGTGACCAATCCAAAGCACTTCGTTTTGACATCCGTCCACCCATCTCCTCTTTCCGCGAATCGGGGCGGATGGTTCGGATGTAAGCACTTTTCTAAAACCAACGAGATCCTCTCGAGGTTCGGAGTCCCGAAAATCTTGTGGCAAAACTAAAAACGCAGGACTAAAATCATTGCGACCGGAGCTAGGAGCACCTGGCTGAGAGGAACCGTGGACGGTTCGACGGGTAAACCTGATCCTGGTAATGCAGGCGTAGGAAAAGACAATCTTCTTCGCGCGTTTTCCTCCAGGACCAGACTGGAGGATTTTTTATGAAAAAAGACAAGGCAAAAACGTGGCTCCTGAACAATTTCTGGATCTTCATCTGCTTGATCGGCCTATTCGCCCTCGTTGGTCTAGCGCTTCCTTTGGTAAGGCCGCATCTAGTTGAGTACAACGCCGCAGAATGGGCGTTCGAGGAAGGCGATCGCGTCGATATTGGAGTGGGTGCGCTTTTTGGGCAAAACGGCGCCGTCCTTTGGCCCTATATCGTCATTTACGCCTTGATTATCGTCGCGACCTTTTTACCGCTTATCGGATTTGCTCTTAAGAAGCAATCGGCCTTCTTGAGCGCAAGTCTGCTGCTGTTTATCCTATGCGCCGTTTTGCTTTTCATCTCCTCGTTCTTCTACGGCTACATCAATGCTTTGGCTACCGTAGGCCAGTACAAAGAAGAGCTTGGCGATTATTTCTACTGGTATATCCAAGAATATGTCGGGACCGCGGATGCCCGACTTGGAATCGGGGCGATGTTCTCCGCCGCTTTGTGCGTCATCGGGGCCGTCATGGCTTTCTCGGCTTCCGTCCAAGAAGACCGCATGACCATCCGCGACATCACGGAGATCGCCATGCTCTGCGCCGGTTCGATCGTTTTGGACGTCATCTTCCATTTCCTTCCCAACATCCCCGGACAGGTCGGTTCCATCTCCATCGCCTGCGTGCCGCTTTACCTGATCGCGATTCGCCATGGGCCTGCCCGCGGCTTCTTCTCCGCATCCATCGTCTATGGTTTGCTGACCTGCTTGACCGATGGCTATGGCTTATATCTCTATCCCTTGGATTATTTCGTGGGATTCTCGGGCGTGGCCATCATCGGATTCTTCCGCAATTTCATTTTGGCCAAAGGCCAGACCGGCTACACCTTCAAATCCGTTTTGTTCATCGTCCTCGGCGTTTTGGCGGGAAGCGTTGTCCGCTTGTTTGGGTCTGGGCTTTCTTCCATATTCAACTACGGCTATACGTTTAACGCTGCGTTGATCGCCAACCTTTATACCTTGCTTTCGGGCGCCGCCTGCTTGGTGGTGCTTCTGATCATCTTCAAGCCGTTCTTGATGATCAACAGGCAATTCCCGGTTAAGCAACCGGCCCATGAAGAAGACGAAGGGCAAGAAGAATAAGGCCCTCTTTTGGGAGTAACCTCCTCGGACATTCTTTCTCCATGTGATATTATTACGCCCGAAAACGAAAAAGGAGCTTACCCATGGAAGAAGAAAAAAAGCCCGAAGAACTCGTCCCTGAACCGGTCGCGGACGAACACGAAGACGAATTCCTCGACGATAGGCGCGAGGTTTTGGAGGCGGAAGAAGCGGAGCGCCGCCAAGCGGAAGAAGCTGCCGCTCAGCAGCAAGCTGAAGCAGAGGCCCAAAAGCCGGCCGAAGACGGGCAGATCGACGGCATCGATATGCACCTTCCTGCAGAAGAAGCTCCCGCAACCCCCGACCAGCAACCAGCGTCAGAGCCGGTTGGAGAATACGAAGATCCCCGTTTCCAAACCATTGAAGACGCCCGCATCGGCTGGCAGAAGAAATACAAAGTCTGGTCTATCGGCAAAATCGGAATCTCCGTTCTTGCGTTTGGCCTAATCATCGCCGGATGGCTTGTTCCGAAGAACATCTGGCCTGATAATGCGAACCTGAGCCTTGGCATTTCCATCGGCGTCGCCGTATTCGCGATCGCCCTTATCATCGTCTACTCGTTCTTCCAAAAGAAGACCGGCAAGAAGATGGTCGAGGATTATTTCAACGCCTACTATGGCGCGGTGAATTCCTATGCGTTCCAGGGCCTTCAGATCTCTGAAATCCAAGGCGACGTCAATTGCAAAGTGGCGCGCGAGGAATTCGCTGAGATGGGCGTCTATCCAGGACTTGCCCAAATCGGTTCCCGCGAGAACATCACCTTCGCTTATGAAGGAATGGATGTCGCATTAGCGGACCTTGCCGCCCAAAAAGACGACGGCAAAGGCCTTAGAACCATTTTCGTCGGCAAGTTCTTAAGGACCCACAACACCCTCGAAGTCGACGAAAACGGCATCGTCATCTATTTCAAAGGCGGCAGCCGTGCGCTTCCTCCCGAAGGCGTGAAGGGCAGGAACGTCATTGAGAACAATAAGCGTTATGTCATTTATGGGGCATCCGCGAACAAAGGCGCTTTGACTCCTGCGGTCCGCGCATTGCTGAAAGAAATCCGCACCGACGACCTGCTTGTTGATGTCTGCATCACCATCAAATCCGGCAAGACATACTGGGCGCTTGGCTACGAAGACACTCTTATGGTTTTGCCTTCCGACAAGCGCTTCGATCCTCGTTACATCATCCGTTACAAGGATCAGATTCAGCAGATCCTCAATCTCGCCTTGGCGATGAACGAATAAACCCGCCAAACAATAGAGCGAGGCCGCGATATCGTATTTCGATACACGTCCTCGCTCTTTTTCGTTTTTCTTCCTTCAGTTGTCTTTCGCGCTTTCTTAAAACATGTGCGCGCATTATAATACGGGCGATGGGTGAAAGGCCCTGCTCCCTATTATGATTTCGTCTGATCCAAGATTTCAGCGCTGGATCAAAGTCCAAGCGTACAAGCACGATGGTTTATTGCACCGTCAATGGTCGCCCGCTTTTATCGTGGAGGAAACTTCCGAATACTGGGCGCTTGCTTCCAAGGCAAGTCTAGTCACCGAAGGCGATGGAAGGAAATGGATGACGAAAGAAAAGGCGATTTTCCTTTTGTTCAAACACAAATGGATGAATGCCATCGCGATGTTCAAGGAAAGAGGCATCTGCTACTACGTGAATATCGCCTCTCCGACAATTTTGGATAACGGATATTTGAAATACATCGACTATGATCTGGACATCAAACTGTATCCAGACCACATGGAAAAGGTTTTGGACGAGAACGAATACGCAAGGCACGTCCAAACTTATGGATATCCTAAAGAGCTCAGTCGCATCATCGAGGCTTCTGCGGAAGATGTGAAGGACATGATCGCCAAAGGCATGTTCCCCTTCATCGACGAGGAAATCGAGAAGATGTACCAGAAGTTCCTCGACGCGAACCAGCCCTTCTTGCCCCGCGGTAAGAGGTATTGAGATGGAAGTTCGTTTACTTACCCACAAGAAAGAAGACACCGCCTTAATCGGCAAACTATGCGCCTCCCATTTTTCCAGTGGAGACGTGGTGCTTTTGAAAGGCGATTTAGGCGCTGGCAAAACCACCTTCACCGGTGGGGTCGCCAAAGGTTTGGGAATCAAAGAGGACGTCATTTCGCCGACCTTCAACATCATGAAGTGCTATTTCGACGGCAGCCTTCCTCTTTATCACATCGATGCATATCGCCTGGAAGGGCAAAACATTGAAATCGGTTTGGATGAATACATCGAAGGCGACGGCGTCTGCCTCATCGAATGGCCGATGTATATCGAATCGCTTATCCCCGATGAGCATTTGGATATCGTTATCCATAACCTCGGCGGAGACGAAAGAGAACTCATTTTCCAAAGCGAATCCTCAAACTTCGACGAATTGCTTTCCGCTTTGCAGGAGGTGAGATTATGAAAGTAGCCCTCCTTTTGGATTCTTCCGAAAAATGCTTGACCGTCGGGCTTTCCGAAAATGGAAAAGTGATCGATTTCATTCAATACGAAGCCTGGCAGAAGCAAAGCGAATTCATGGTGAATGAAATCGATGGCCTTTTGAAAAAGCACAGCCTATCAAGAAGCGACATCGAAGCCGTTTCCGCTTCAAAAGGCCCCGGCTCCTATACGGGCGTGCGCATTGCCTTGACCATTGCCAAAACCATCGTTTTCGCATTGCAGGTTCCTCTATATCTTTCCTCCTCTCTTGAGGTGCTCAGAGAGAAGGGCAAGCCGTCTATTTGCCTATCGAACGCGAGGGGCAAAAGAAGCTATGTTGGCATCTATGAAGGCCAAAAATGTTTGACCCCTGATTCGATTTGGGACAATTCCGCGGTTATGGCATACCTAGAAGAGCATCCTGATGTAGTGCCCTGCGGAGACCTAGGATACTTAGGGCTAGAAGGGCAGGGGAACCACATCTGCGAAGCCCTGGCCGAGAATATCAACGAAGCGCATTTGGAATCCAATTCCTTGGGCGCCAGACCGATTTATCTGAAAGACGATTATCAGAAAGGCAATTTCAAGACCATCATCCGCAAGGCCATGCCTAGCGATATCTATGCTTTGATGGAAATCTGCGCCTCCTCTTTGCATTCGCCCTATACCGAGGAGCAGATGCTTTACGAGATGAGCAGCAACCCCGTCGCGAATGTCTATTCCGCGGTGGTCGATAGCCAAGTCGTCGGATTCATCGATTTCATGATCACATTCGATTCGGCGACGATTTGTTTGATCGCGGTCAAAGAAGAATTCCGGAACAAAGGCATCGGCAACCTATTGCTTGGCCAAATGCTCAAGGATTGCCGCAGCCAGGCTGAGCCTGTGGAATTCGTGACTTTGGAAGTCAGGGAATCCAACGTCAACGCGCAGCGTTTCTACAAGAAACACAAGTTTGAAGCAGTCACCGTCAAGAAAGCCTATTACACCGACGGCGAGAATGCGGTCTATATGGTTAGGAGCATCATCAACAATGGCTAAGATTTTGGCAATTGAATCAAGCTGCGACGAAACCGCAGTCGCGATTACCGATGAAGGTCGGCTTCTTTCCAATGTCGTCGCCACCCAGATCTCGGTTCATGAGAAGTTTGGAGGCGTCATGCCCGAAATCGCATCGAGGCTGCACTGCGAGAATATCACCGTCTGCCTAACCGAGGCCCTGAATGAAGCCAATCTGAAGCTGGAGGACATCGATGCATTTGCAGTGACCCGCGGCCCTGGCCTAATCGGGTGCCTCCATGTCGGGCTGCAAGCCGCGAAGACTTTGGCGATGCTCTACCAAAAGCCGCTTATCCCCGTCCACCATTTGGCGGGGCATATCTATGCGAACGAATATGTCGGCGAGTTCCATTTCCCGCTTCTATGCGTCGTCGTATCGGGCGGGAATACTGAGCTCGTCATCATGCGCGACCACATGGACTTCGAGATCGTCGGCGAAACCAAAGACGACGCGGTCGGAGAATGCTATGACAAGGTGGCCCGCGTCTTAGGGCTTCCCTATCCTGGTGGCCTTCCCATCGACCAGCACGCCAAATTGGGCGAGCACACCTATCACTTGCCCGTGCCAACGGGAGAAGGGAAATACGATTTCTCCTATTCCGGTCTAAAGACCGCGGTCATCAACCTCGTCAACTCGCTGAAGATGAAGGGCGAGGCGGTCAACGTGGACAATATGGCCCGTTCCTTCCAAGACGTCGCCATCTCCATGGTAGTCAATAAATCGCTGGCAGCCGCGAAGGACTTCAACGTCAAGCAAGTCATATTGGCGGGGGGCGTGTCTGCGAATTCGTATCTCAGAGCCCAAATGAAAGAGAAACTCGAAGGCACCGGAATCGAACTCATCATCCCACCGCTTTGGTGCACGACCGACAACGCGGCTATGATTGCCAAAGTCGCAGAAAGGCTATACGAGAAGAAGGTGTTCGCCCCGCTTACGTTAGGGGTCGACCCCAACTGGAAGATTGACCATTGGCAAGAATTCTAAGATTTGTATTTGCTTTTAGATAAAAAGCAATTCAATATATGTTCCCCGAAAGGATTACTTATGCAAGAGAAGACTATTACCGTTTCTGAACTCTACGCCCGCTTCGCGAGCGGAGAAGACCTCTCAAAACTCGGAGAGATCGCCATCGCCGGATGGGTTCGCACCAATCGCGATTCCGGCTCCATTGGCTTCATCGCCCTTAACGATGGCTCTTGCTTCAAGAATATCCAGCTCGTCTACAATGGCGACCTCGCCAACCATGACGAAATCGCCCATTTGATCACCGGAGCGGCGATTTTAGCTAAGGGGTCGCTTGTTTTGACTCCCGAGATGAAGCAGCCGTTCGAACTTCACCCCTCGACCATCGAGGTTTTGGGGCAAGTCGATCCGGATTATCCGCTTCAGAAGAAACGCCACACCTTTGAGTATCTCCGCGAGATTGCCCATCTCCGTCCGCGCACGAACACCTTCGCGGCTTTGTACCGCGTCCGTTCCGTTTTGGCGCTTGGCATCCATGAATTCTTCCAGAACAA
>CAMORJ010000042.1 GCA_946623775.1 uncultured Bacillota bacterium
ATCTATGAAATATCTTTCTAAAATACCATTTATTAGAATATGGGCAAATCTTTTTGTCTTTAAAGGAAAAGAAAACAAAGAAGACTATAGTTTAGACTGTTTAATTTGGCTGGCCACAGCACTGCCACTTTTAATTACCGCTATCGTTCTGCATTATAAGATTATTAATACTAACTATGATAAATTTGATACCCTTTCATTTTGCATAGTTTGGCTATATTTTAAAATCCCTCTTCTTGCCATGAGCGCTAGAAGATTAAGAGATAGTGATAATCCATGGAAGTTATGCTTTTTAATCCTTTTGCCTTTTGGATCTATTTGGGCGCCAATTGTTTGTATACCAGCCAAGAGCAGAGAAGAGGCCGGAGAAGACTATCGAAGGATAAATAGAAGAACAATGTTTGGTCCTTCTTTGGCACTGGGTATTATTTGTGCTGTTACATTTCCAGTTAGACTTATCATATATGGATTTGAGTTCATCGATATTCCGTTTTCTGGAAGAGACGAAGGAAAATTGATTGACATATCAGAGTATGAAGCATATAGAAGTAAAACAAAATATGCCGAAGAAGGGTTACCTTCCCTAGATGAAATCGGAAACTACGAGAAAGCAGTGTTTGGCTATCGTAATGTTGTTAGTTCGTATGTAATGGGTTTCAAGAGTTATGGATTATCTCTTTTTGCGGATTATGGTGTTTCTCAATATACATCTGCTAAAGAATTTGCAGAATCACGTTATAGTTTCATCATTGCTCCCATAGTTCAAGATGGTGGCGATTATACATTTCCGGTAGCAGAATTTTCCTATCAGGGTTATGAATTCAAAATAGCTTATACAAGTGCTTCAGTTTATCATTCAACAGGCAAGAATGGTGAAAGAAGGGAGCATATTTATCCAAAGTCTTTCACAGTGGTTGGATTTAACGATACAAAAAATAGCCTAGCCTTTCTATATTATTATAATCTTGATTTAGGTCGTCTTTCATGGGCAAAGGACTCACAAGAAGTAAGAAATGGAAGAATGTCTAGATTAATTGAAGAAGAATTCTATTGGCGACGAGATCAAGAATAAAGTAAGAGTTTAAAAGTTCTTTTTGGGTCAAAAAGTTCTTTTGTCCCTCAAATAATTCTTTGTATCATTCTCGTAGTGCATAGACAAGTTAATCATTAGGCGAGCTGAACGAGCTCGCTTTTTCGTTGTTGTAATAATTCCAAAAGCACTTTTAAACGCACATCGTTTATCATCTTATATATAGAGGAGGACCCCTGCATGGATGGAATAAAACTCAATGATGGATATATCATCCCCCGCATCGGATTAGGAACGTTCCGCATCTCGCCGCAGGACGCCGAGAAAAGCGTCGAATACGCTTTGAGAAATGGCTACTGCATGATCGACACCGCGAATGTCTACATGAACGAAGAAGCCGTAGGACGAGGCATCAAAAGCGCGGGGAAGCCAAGAGACGAATTCTTCCTGACCAGCAAGATCTTCCCGAATGCCTTCAAAAACTTCTCTAAGGCTTTAGACGAGACTTTGGAGCGCCTGCAGGTCGATTACTTGGACTTGTTGCTCCTTCATCGCCCATACGCCAATTGGAAGAAAGCATATCAGGATTTGCTGGAGGCGAAGAAAGCGGGCAAAGTGCGCTCTGTCGGTGTGTCGAATTTCACCGTTAAGCAGATCAATGAGCTCGTCGCTTTGACTGGAGTCGCGCCCGCCATCAACCAAATCGAATGCAACCCCCACTGCGCCAAAATCGAATTCCAAAAAGAGATGGATAAGCTAAGCGTGGCAACCCAATCCTGGTTCCCATTCAACGGCGGGGACAAGAAACTCCTTGAAGACGAAACCTTGGTTAGAATCGCCAACGAACACAGCGCCACCGTCCCTCAGGTGATTCTCGCTTACCTGATGCAGCGCAACGTCATAGTGATTCCTGGCTCTAGGAATCCAGAGCATATCCAAAGCAATTTCGAAGCTCAGAAATTGGTCTTAAGCGAGCAAGAAATGCTTGAGATTTCCGCATTATCCAAAGGCAATGGCCATGGAGATTTCCTAGGCTCATTGTTCTATAGGTTCACTCCACGTAATTATTACGAAAAGAAATAGACCTGTTTGGCATATTAAAATGGCGCCCTTGAGAGCGCCATTTTTGTTATCTTTCAGTTACTTCTTCCAGAGTTTTCTGTACTTCTCCTCGACGAAGAAATCGTACCGTGGAGAGATGCCAAACAGGTCTATCAATTCTTTGAAATTGTCTTCGGTCAAGGTATTGATCCTTTCCCTGGAACCGATGAGGTTATAGATTTGGGCAGCCTTCTCGGCGGTCTCGATGAGGCCAAAGGCTTCATCCAAATCGCGGCCTGCGCCATATATGCCATGGAGCAGCCAGACGACCAAGCGGAATTCCTTCATCTTCTCAGCGGTTGCATAACCGATTTTGTCGGTGCCGCATAGCATCCAGGGGAGCACGCCGACGCCATCGGGGAAGACAACGATGCATTCGGTGGACATCTCCCAAAGGGTGTGGGAGAACTTGGCTTCATCCACTTCATGGACATAAGTCATCGCAAGAAGGTTGGTGGGATGGCAATGCATGATGACGCGGTTTTCAGGATCGACGGAGAGCCTAGCCATATGCGACATCATATGGGCCGGGAATTCCGAGGTGAAGCGCCCGCCATCTTCATACCCCCAAAGCAATTCGACTTCTTTGCCGCCTTTCGCGATGCGGACGATGCCGACGTTATTCGCGGGATCGCGCTCAACGTTCTTGAAGTATTTCCCGGTGCCTGTGACAAGGAAGATCTTTCCTTCTAACGGAGAGGCATCAAACGAAGTTGGATGCACGCCTGCAAAGGCGATGCGGCGAATAACGTGATTCAGGTCGAGATATTCCTTCAGCTCTTCCTCTTTCAATAGATAAGAGATGTTCCCGCCGTTTCTTTCGTCCCACCCAAGGCGATACATATTGCTTGCGGTGGCGACGAATTCTTTCAAGAATGGGGCTTCTAAAATGTTCTTCATGGTCGTTGTTCCTTATCGTTTGGAAAGCACTTCCTGCTCGTATTTCTTCAAAGGCGTGTAGTAATCAAGCTCAAGGCCTTGCCTTCTCAGATACTCTTCATAAACATCGGAGAAGGGCGCCATCTTCGCTCTTTCCTGGAGGTAGATGAGCTTGGTGAAATCACCTTCGTCTTGGGCCTTCTTCATCTCATCGTTGGGGAGCGTAGCGGCATATAGCAATGCCTTCTGCATGCTGTGGACGCCCGTGGTCCAGGCGATGAGGCGGTTGATGGAAGCATCGAAATAATCCAAGCCGATGATGACTTTTCCTTCGGCATTGTTGCGGATGATTTCTTTCGCGACTTCCTTCAATTCATCCTCGAACACGATGACGTGATCGGAGTCCCAGCGGACTGGGCGAGAGACATGAAGGGCAAGGTGATCGTAGAAGCAAAGCAAGGATGGGATTTTGTCCGAGACGACTTCGGTCGGGTGATAATGGCCCATGTCCATCAGGCAGCAGACGCCTTTCTTGGCGGCGTAATTCTGATAGAATTCCGAATTGCCGACCGTGTAGGATTCCACGCCGATGCCGAACACTTTGCTTTCGACGCCGATGATGACGTATTTCCTATCATAGCCAGGGTGATCGATGATTTGGTCTAGGCTGTCTTTGAGGCGGAGGCGGGGTCCAAGGCGATCGCCGGGAATGTCTTTTAGGCCATCCGGAACCCAAATGTTGACGAAGCAGGGTTTGCCAAACGCTTTTCCCAATTCGGAGGCAATCTCCAAACTGCGTTTCCCATGTTCAATCCAGAAGCGGCGAATCTCCTCATCGGGAGAGGAAAGGGTTAAGCCGTCTTTGACTTTGGGATGGCTGAAGAAGGTCGGATTGAAATCAATGCCGTCAAGGCCGATCTCCTTCGCGAAATCAACCCAGGGTTTGAAGTGATCGTAGCGATATGCGTCGCGATCCAGCTTTCCTAGTTCATCGCCTAGGATTGCATAGCAGGCATGAAGATTAAGGCGCTTCTTGCCAGGCATGTAGGCAAAGCATTTGCGGATGTCCGCCATAAGCTCTTCCGGGTTTCTGGCCCTGCCTAAATAATTGCCGGTGGTCTGAATGCCGCCTTCTAGATTCTTTGCACCTTCAAAGCCGAGGACGTCGTCCCCTTGCCAACAATGGATGGATACCGGGATTTGCTGGACTCTTTTGATGGCTTCTTCGACATCTACGCCAAGTTCGGCATAGATTTTCTTTGCTTCTTCGAAACGGTTCATGGATTTACCTCCTGGATGTCGATTGATCGTTTGATTATTTCTCTTCCCTGCTTCAGGGATTCGATTTCTTTGGCTGCCAGCATCTGCATCAGAAGGTTTCCGAACGCAGTGCCTTCGATTGGTCCGACGACGACCGGTCTTCCGATTGCCTTTGCCGTCAGTTCGTTTAGGAACATGTTTTTGCCGCCGCCTCCCGTGATATGAAGGACGAGGAATTTCTTTCCGGTTACGGATTCGATTTCCTTAAGCGCGGAAGCATAGCAATCCGCGAGAGATGCATAGACGATGTGTATGAGCTCTCCAATCGGAACATCGCCGACTTCTTTTTGAATCTCCCCTATCATTGATTTGGGAGAGAGATATCTGGGGGAATTGGCATCGATCCTCTTGGATGATGGGTTTGCCTTGGCCATTTCGACCATCTCGGAGAATTCCGGCATGGGATTTAGTTCCCTGCGGATCTCCTGAATCATCCATAGCCCCATGATGTTCTTTTGGAATCGGAATGTGTGGTTTAAACCGCCTTCATTGGAATAATTGAATTCGCGAGCGCGCTCGGACGCGATGGCCTTATCGACCTCCAATCCAAGCAATGACCATGTCCCGCTGGAGATGTATGGCTCATCCTCCCCCAAGGGAATCGATAGGACGGCTGATGCGGTATCGTGGCTCGCGACATGGCAGACTTGAAGGTTGAATCCAACTTCGTCAGCAATATCTTTCTTCAACGTGGAAACAATGCTTCCGGGCTGGCATAATGGCAAAAACAGCGAGGGCGTGTATCCAAGTTTGCCAAGAATATCTTCATCGAAACGGTGGGTTAGGCAATTCACCATTCCCGTCGTAGTGGCATTTGTATATTCCTGCTCCGCGACGCCGGTCAGCAGATAATTCAAGTAGTCCGGCAGCATGAGCATTGTCTTTGCTTTTTCCAATAGGCCAGACATTTTGTCGGCATAGAGCTGATAGATGGTATTGAACCCTTGG
Source organism: uncultured Bacillota bacterium (assembly GCA_946623775.1). Taxonomy (GTDB): domain Bacteria; phylum Bacillota_I; class Bacilli_A; order RFN20; family CAG-826; genus Alloenteromonas. Next base: position 5,279 of record CAMORJ010000042.1, read on the forward strand.
AATTGGATTCCGGTTCTTTCATAAAGCGTTTTGAACGGAATGATGGAATGGACTTCTTCGATTTTGTGTCTGGATTCATCGCGATAGCAATGGCATTCGCTCAGTCGATTGCCATTTTCGTCGAGCAGCACATAGTCGACGCCCCAGGTGTCAATACCAAGATAGTCAGGCTGAATGCCCTCGCGCTTGCATGCTTTCAATGCGTTCTTAATCTCGCTGAATAGCTCATCGACATTCCAATAAAGCCCACCGTCGCGTGAAATCGGGTGATTCGAAAAGCGATGGACCTCTTTTGTGCAGAGCTTTCCATTTTCGGTCCAGGCGAGAATGCCTCTTCCGGAGCTGGCTCCTATATCGATCGCGAGATATCTTTTCGACATTATTGAATCTTTCCTTCGTAATGACCGCTTTCGAGCTGCAATTCAGTGCCTTTGATCTTCAAAACGCAAACCGTAGACACAGGGACATCAATCGAATACGAATACACGCCCCCGCTCTTTTTCCAACTCGCCTTAATTTCGCCATAAGGCGTTAAAGTGTGCCCTTTCGCGTAATCGATGCCTTCTCCGAACACAGGGGCGAATGCGAATTTCTTATATCCGGCCTCGATGGCATCAATTCCAAGAACGCGGGAATACAGGAAGTCGCCAACGGCCCCAGAGGCATAATGGTTAAACGAAATCATTCCGCCCGTGCCGTCATCTTCTCCGCCATTGCCGGTGCCATCTTCTTTTACGGCATCAAACCTTTCCCAAATCGTGGTGCCGCCCATTTTGACTTCGAATAGCCATGATGGGCTTTTATCGTTCAGGAGCATTTTGTATGCGACGTCGGGCCTTCCGTTATCGGCCAAAGCAAAGAGGATATAGGGCGTTCCAGGGAAGCCGGTTCCGATGCAATACGCGTTGCTTTCAACGAGTTTTGCAAGGTTTTCCACCGCTTTTGCGGCATCTTCTTTAGAGAACATATTGAACTTCAAAGGCAAAACATAAGCCGTTTGGAAGCTCTTCTTTTTCATGTTCATTTGCTCATCGAAGAACACGGATCTATAAGCTTCGTTTGTCTTCTTGGCAAGTTCGGCAAACTTGGCCGCGTCTTCTGGCTTGCCAAGCAATTCTGCGGCTTGGCTAACGTGAGCCGCCATATTGGAGATTGAGCAAGTCCCTGTGTATTTGCTCCTCTTCTGCCAGCCCGCCATAGTCGGCTCGTCGGGCGAAACCCAGTCGCCGAAATGGAAGATGGCTGGGGTATGCCAGATATATCTTTGCTTTCCAAAGCCAACTAGATTGGCCCAGAACTTCTCGGCAAGAACATATTTCCTCATCGACTCATACGACTGAGCGATGATTTTGCTGTCTCCATAATGTTCATATAGGGCAAACGGGACCAACACTGAGGCATCTCCCCAGAAATCGATGGCCATTTTCGGCATCGTGACAGGGAAGCCATATCCTTGAACAGGAATCGTGTTCGGGACACCTCCTGTACGGAGTTGCTGAGAACGGAGGTCTTTCAACCACTTCTTCAAGAACACATTCATGTCGAAATTCCAGCATGCGGTTCTCGCGAATAACGCGATGTCGCCAGTCCAGCCCATGCGTTCATCGCGCTGAGGGCAATCTGTTGGAATATCGACAAAGTTCGATTTCGAGGACCAAAGGATATTTTGCTGCAGGCGGTTCACCCGCTCATCGGAACACTCGAATCCACCGGTCAATGGAATATCGCTGTAACGGACTCTGGCTTTGACCTCAATGTTCTCGGGAGCAATGCCTTGGACGCCGATGTAACGGAATCCCATGTACGCCATTTTCGGAACATAGACCTGGTCGCCTTCTTTGCAAACATAATCTGCGCCAGCCCTAGCCGAGCGGAGCAATTTTGTATTTAAAGAGCCATCCGCCTTCAAGACCTCTGCGTGGCGGAAGGAAATCCTGTCGCCCTTTTTGGCGGAGCGGATATGCGCTTCGACAACGCCGGCGAAATTCTGCCCGAAGTCATAGACGATCGTCCCGTCTTCGAGAACATTTTTGGAGATTGGCTCCAGCGTTTCATGATCGATTACAGGAGCGCCATAATCGGAAATAATGCGAGGGCTTAGTCGATTTTGGGCAATCGAGGCAGGATGGAAGGCTATTTGATCAAGGGATAGAGAAGCATCAAAATCTTCGCCGTCGTAGATATCAACCATCCCGTAAGGAGAATGGGTGGACACAAAGTATGATTCGTCCGTTCCGATAACCATTTTGGTTCCGTCCTCGAACTCAATTCGGATTTCAGCAAGCAAAGATTGCTTGTCTGCGGAGACCCTATTGACCCTCGAGAACACATAGCTTCCGACCGCCCATCCGCCGGCGACATGGAAAACGATTTCGTTTTCTTCCTGCAGCAAGTCGGTCACATCGTAAGTCTGATACATCAGCTGATGCTCGTAGGATGTAAAGCCAGGGGCAAAATAACGGTTGCCCGCCTTTTTGCCATTCACTTCTAGTTCATAAATTCCAAAGGCGGTTGCCAAAATTTCGGCGCTTTTGACTTTTTTGGTAAGGACCAAGTCTCTCTTGAAGATCATCGGCTTAGGCGAAACCTTCTTTTCTTTGAACACATATTCGCCGTCCGTGATGAATTTGCCTTCCCATGGCAAGCCCATTCTTCCAGTTCTGAATTCGATTTCCGCGCTGGCTTTTTCCCCATGATTGTCTTCAACAAAAAGAACCGCCTTCACTTTGGAAAAGGGCAAGAGGGTGGGTCCGTCGTAATCCGCTCCGCATTCATCGGGAAGAGCAAGACGGTATTCTCCGTTCACCTCGACGTAGGCCGAGGAGAGTTTGCACCCCTGTTGGTCGGATTCGAGCGAAAAAGAAAAGCGAGGATTCGGATTATCGGTGATTAATCCCTTGGAAACCCCTTCGACGAGGAACGATGATATTCTTAGCATCCGCGGCACCTTTCAGCTATCTATAATGGAAGCGGAAAAATTATATTATGTACGCGCGTGTAGTTGAAAGTTTGTGATGATAATTGCTCAATAAATAGCAAATATATCGTCATTTTCAATCATTATAAGCGGAAATAATCATGTCCAATCAACTGTTAAAGATATTGTTGTGGTTCTTTTTCATTTCTTCGACCACCGAATCCTGGCTGTCGGTGCAGATCATATCGAAATCTTCAAGCGGTGCTACGCGATATAGTGCTTTGGTATGGAACTTGCTGCCGCCCACCACAAGAATCTTCTTGTCCGAGCGTTGCATCGCCATCCTCTTGAGTTCCATGGTTTCAAGGCTTCTTTCATAGGAGCCGTCTGGCAAAACACTCGCGGCTCCACAGAACATCGCATCAAAGCGGAAGGTCGATAGCATGGAAAGCGCAAGCCCTCCGTTCGTTGCGCCGCCATTATAGCGAAGGTTGCCACCAAGCAAGAACAGATTCACATTCTTTCGATTAGCAAGCACAGAGGCAAGCTGCAAGCCATTGGTTACAACCGTTTTATATGAGAGGTCCATGCGTTCGGCCAACGCAAAGCAAGTCGAGGAATTGTCGATGAAGACGCTTCCGAATTCGACGGGGTGGGAAAGCGCAACGCGCGCGGCGCTTTCTTTCTCTTGCCCATCCATATCCATACGCACAAAGATGGACACTTCTTCGCCGTTTTCGATATGGATTGCACCGCCATGGGTTCGCTTGATCATTCCGAGTTTTTGCATCGTTGCCAAATCTCTTCGGATTGTCGCGGGAGAGACATAAAGAATGGCCGCCAATTCTTCCACGGTGGCCCTGCCTTTGTTTTTAATGTGTTCGGCAATGGAGTTATATCGTTCTAAAACAAATAGATTGGTTCCTTCAGCCATAAATTGCCTCGCTTTTCATCTCAAATTCTATCAAAGGAGATGCAGAAACGAAAATAAACAATCAAAATCGAAAGCAAACAATGGTATGAGCATTTCCGCTTATTGCCTTAGGCAATCCCGTCAATCATAATTGTTTCGCAAATGGTTTTGCTCACAAATCCGATATTGCTGATTCCCTTTTGCTTAGGGCTGTTATTTCTTTTGGCATTCCTTTTCATTAAGAGATTCTCAGCCATCGGGAATCTATTCGGCGTGGCCGGGTTAGTGGCATACGCGATTTTAGAAATGGTTTTCGGAGCCTCCTACATTGAGGTGATCGTGACTTTGCTCATCGCCCTGGCGGTTTATTTGGTTTGCTTTGGCATTCGCGGGAGGCTCCGAAAATGAATTTCACCTCCCTCGTATTTTTCTTCTTTCTGCCCATTACGCTCTTCCTCCATTGGATCACGCCTTCGCGCTTCCGCTGGATTCCTTTGTTGGCCGCCAGCTATTTCTTCTATGGCTTCTTGAACCCCTGGCTTTTGTTCTTGATAACCTCTACCACCCTTGTTTCTTATCTATGCGCAATCGGAATTGAGAAGCACCCAGCCTTAAAGAAATTCTTTTTAATACTCACGCTTGTCGCAACATTGGGACTGCTATTTGTATTCAAGTATTTGGATTTCGCGTTGTCGCTATTCGTCCATGCTGGGCTTAGCATTTCTTTCTATCCCCTGAATCTTGTATTGCCCGTAGGCATATCCTTCTACACATTCCAGACCATCGCCTATGTCGTCGACGTCTATCGCGGGAACGCAAAAGCGGAAAAGCATATTGGGTATTTCGCGTTATTCATTTCCTTCTTCCCGCAGCTTGTTGCTGGGCCGATTGAGAAATCAGGCAATCTATTGCCACAGCTGCGTGCGAATCGTTTCATCGATATGGATGATTTTGGGGAAGGGCTCAAGTATTTCGTATCCGGATTCCTGAAGAAGATAGTGCTGGCCGATTTCCTAGCCATATATGTCAATTCCGTCTATCGGGATTTAGCGATGTTCTCGGGCTTTGAGATACTGCTGGCGACGTTTTTGTTCGGCTTAGTCATCTATGGGGATTTCTCGGGGTATTGCGATATCGCATTCGGCTGCGCCAAATGGCTCGGGGTCAATCTTTCGAAGAACTTCGACCGCCCATACCTATCCTCCTCCTTAAAGGAATTCTGGAATCGTTGGCACATCACATTGAACGAATTCTTCACGGATTACATTTATATCCCGCTTGGAGGAAACCGTAAGGGGCGTGTGCGAAAATACATCAACATCGCGATCGTTTTCTTCATAAGCGGTTTATGGCATGGGGCGAGCATCCACTTTGTGCTTTGGGGCTTGATCCATGGCGCCCTCCTAATCATCGAAGACCTTCTTTCGCCTTTGCTTGAGAAATGGAAGCAAAGAAGAGGAGTCAAGATTCTGTTCATGGTTTTGACCTATCTGTGCGTCAATATCGCATGGCTGTTCTTCCGCGTGCAATCGGTGACGGAAATTGGGATCGCGTTCAATAGAATCTTCACCGGATTCGCTTCAATCCACAGCCTATCCTTCTTCGATCCTCTGCACATTCTTTGGGCGATTCTGGCGGTCGGACTGCTGGCCTATCTTCCTTATATGCCCCAAATCAAAAGCGAATCCGGCCATAACTATTCAGCGATATCGATGTACGCCTTGATGATATTGATCATCGGGTTTTGCTATTTCAGCAACTATTCCACTGGAGGGGAGAGTAGTTTCATCTACTTCTCATTCTAACGATGAAAGCGAAGACGAAATTGATCATATCCCTTGCGGCAACCGGAATCATGCTCATCTCGGTCCCCGCATCCATCGCGTCGATGGCTTTTGCATTGCCTTCCGTCTATTCCTCTACCTTCTATGGCGCGATGAAAGGCAAATTGGATCTGCTGAAGGAAAAGAAAGAGGGGACACGTGTCATCTTTATCGGAGGATCAAGCGTTCCTTTCTCCTTGGATTGTTCCCTCATCAAACAAGAGCTTCCGTCCTTGGAGCCGATTGATTTCGGCCTATATGCTTCCCTGGGCACGACGATGATGCTCGACCTTGCTAGGCCGGACATCCAAAAAGGCGATATCGTCATCATAACCCCCGAACAATCCGAACAGACGCTTTCGCTTTATTTCAACGCCGACGAAGCGTGGAAAGCGCTCGATTGCGATACCTCATATTTCCATCGCTTGGCCTCAGGAAAGAAAGCAGCGCTTCTTTCGGCGATGCCGCGCTACGTCGCAGATAAAATCAAATACAGCAAAGACAGACTCGATCCAACGGGAATCTATAAGGCCAGCAGCTTCAACGAATACGGAGACGTTTCGGCCTCTAGGCCATATAACATCATGCCGGAAGGAATTGACGCCAATCAGAGAATCTCCTTCGCAAAGGAATCCATATCCAAGGATTTCGTCTCCTATCTGAACGACTTCCATAAAGATGCCTGGAGCAAAGGAGCGAAGGTTTATTACCGGTTTGCGCCTGCAAACGAAGAGGCGATTGAGAACAAAGATGAGGTGGATGCGTTTTACGAGCATCTAGCATCTTCCTTGCGGTTCGATATCATGGGCGACCCCCACCGCAGCATCATGGAAAAGCAATGGTTTTACGACACCAATTACCATTTGAATTCCTCGGGCGCCATTAAATTCACAAAAGCCGTGATTCAGGATCTGAAGCTTCTGCTTTCGGATACGAGCAAAACCAATATCGAAGACCCCGAGCTTCCTCCGCTATCGCCCGTTGATTATGTCCATGGCGACGACAGCGACCTTCCCTGCTTTGAATTCGGAGATTCCAAAGAGACATATTTCATTGAGTCGCTTTCCGAACTCGGCAAGACGAAGGAGCGGATCGTCATTCCGACCTATTACCAGGAGAGGCCAATCGTAGAATTCCGTCAAAGCGTCTTCCAAAACGCCAAGAAATTGAAAGAAGTCGCAATCCAAGGCAACATCCGTTCGATTTTGGACGATTCCTTTGCGAACTCTTCCTTGGAGCGGATCGTCATTCAATCGACCGACCCCGCTTCCATCAGCATCGGGAAGGGGCTGCTGAATGATTGCACCGCCGATATCTACGTCCCAAAAGACAGCCTCAACGACTATATCGTCCATTACCAATGGGCACCTTATGCAAGTAGGTTAAAAGCATCCTCTTAAAGTCAATACGCATACATGGGTCGATTATTTTGTATTTAATGCAGCCTTAAGCGATTCGATTACTCGTTCCGTCCTGATCTTTGCCCCTTCGGTGGACAAGTGGTTATCGGTTCCATAGAAATAATAGGGGTCGATTAGGCTGTCCTCGATTGTGCTGAGGAATGGCAATTCGAGGTTTTCCTTTAAGTATTGGCCTAGTTCCAGGATGCTTGCTTTGTCCGAATCTTCGGAGATGCTATTCTCCATCCTTGGGGAATAATCGTAATAGACTTCCGCCCCTGCATCTTTCATCTTCTGCATCGCCGCGTTGAATAAATCCAAATCCTCCATCGGGAAATGTTTCTTGTTGTAGTATGCGCGGCGGATTCCGAAGTTTTTCCTTTCTTCGTTGTTTTCCCTGAACAGACAATAATCCCCGTAGGCGTTATAAGAAGACGACGACACTCGGTTACCATCTTCATCGAAAAGATTGGGGCTAAGGGAATAGAGATGCCTTTCTAGATGCGCTCGGTTTTTGAAGAATTGGCCCAAAGAGGAGAAATAGCC
>CAMORJ010000043.1 GCA_946623775.1 uncultured Bacillota bacterium
TGAATCCGCCTATCTTTTGGTGAAATCCAAACTGGAAGAATTGCTGAAGTAATTGGAAAACAAATACACGGGGTTCCTGTTTTTGCCGATTGAAGAAATAAAGGGATTTTTCCCTATGCCTTCATTTAATTGATAAAAATAACTGCTCTATGTAGAGTGGATTGCTCATAAAGAACACGTTGTTGTCATTCCATTCGCACTCTGGGTGCGAATCAATGATGTCACCGCAGTAGCTTTCGGTTATGATTATCGAATTCAAAGTTATATTTGAATTGCCTAGATTGGCTTGAATTTCCTTAATTCTTTTGTGTAGTTGAACTTTTTCCCCGGTTAGATTTTCATGGACCATACCATGCGGCTCAATGAATGTGATTAATTGCTTATCGCCCTCAATCACCCACATAATGAAGTCTGGATAGAAGCCGGCCGTCTCAAAGAATCCGACGCCCTTCTTCGCCTTGTTGCGAATAAGGAAAATTTCTTTGCCTTCCAATTGTGTCTTGTTCGCAGCAACATAATTGTCGAGATCATTGATGAACCTCTTTTCGCTTTCAACGAGCGCCACGGGCGAAATAACAATTTCCTTGGTCCCTTTGGCAACGTAAAGCAAAGGATTGTACAGCGAGCCCTTGAAAGCCAGCGCAGCGAAATTGCCTTTTTGTTGCGGACTGTTTATATTGATGAGTTGCCGACTCCTCTTGGCTTGTTTCACTTCTTCCGTCAGGGACTTAATGAAGGCGATGAGCTCTTGGTTTTCGTTAGAATCATCGATTGAAATCAAATACTTATCATCTTCAATGTAGTTTTCGTAAGCATCATCGATTGGCTTGTATTCCATATAATCGTTTTCCCAAATCGACCGAGTTACGTTGTAGAGTTTGTCTGCGTAACGTTTTAATAAAGTAATCATTATGCGTTCGTATTTCTCATAATCCGCAAACGAACGAATCCTTAAATCCTCGTAGGGTATTTGAAGTTCGTACCACGATTGATTATTCAAAAGCGTCAGGATGCCTTCCTGCGTGATAATCATATTGGAACGGAGCTTCTCGGCTTTATAATGTTCCATTTCATAATAAAGTTTGCTGATATTAATAAAGGCCAAATGGTTCTTGGTCAGCTTCCCTTTGTATTTGACCATCCCTTCATCGGAGGACCTTGATCGCGAGGTTTCAAATTGGACTTTGCCATAGCAATCTAACTCGATAACTATTCCCGGACGGTATTCGAGCATAAGTTTGGCCGCATCGCGCTTGAAATCCAATCCTTCCCGGATTTGGAGGGTATAAATAGTTTTCGCTTTGGCCCTTTTATTTCGTATGATAGGCATCACAATCTCAAATGGTGCGTCTTTGTTGGCTGGGACACCTTCTTGTTCGAGATACTCTTTGAATTTCCTCATGTAATCGGCTTTAACGCCGAAAACGTTCAGCGTCTCCATTAAAGGAACGAAACTTGGAACGTGGACGCGTTCTGTTGGATGGGTTTTAGAATACTCCCCGCTGCGCATCAAACTGCGATTATATCCACGAAGGCGGATGCCACGACCGAAAAGTTGAATGATTTCGGAGCCTTCGCTTTTCCCTACATTCATCAAGCCCATTGTTGAAACGCGGAAGCAGTTCCAACCTTCGCTGAATTTCTTTGAACCGATGAGGAGATTGATTTTCGAGCCCGGCTTATTAATCGACTCAAAGAGTGATTCTTTGAAATCGATGTCCCCCGTATTAAAACCATTGGATTCGCATAGTTTGAGCAACTCGCCATCATCGCCAACGTTAATGACACCAAAGGGCTCGTTTTCGCCTAATCGAAGGCTTATTTCACCGGGCACTGCTTTCATGTTCTCGACATGAAGGATGGATGAAGATGAAGTGCAGTTGAAAACGATTCGGATAACGTCTTGAAAGACGGATTCCGGATTATGTTCGACTTCGGTCAGATACGGAAAGCAGTTTCTGAAGACATCGCGATTCATGGAATCAAGAATGCCTGTCGTATGATCCATCACTCGTTTGATGGCATCGATGCTTTTGACCTTGTCTTTAATGAATTCTTTGATAAAAAGCAGTATGTCTATAACATCGCTTGTGCTTTTGCCTCGTGCCTTTCTGACAGCGTTAACGCTGGATCCGACGAACACTAATAAAGGATTCTCAATATTAAATGGCTTCAATTCGCTTCGCTTATCTAAGAACACTCGCTTCTGCTGATAATAAGTAAGCAAGCAGGCGACCAGGTAAACAAAGGAGATGTCCATGTTGGTGTCGTCCTGCAAATTGATGATGTTGTAGTCCTTGCCAAAACCGTCCGCGTAGAAATATTTATAGGAATAATCGAAGATGATGCATTTCTCGTATTCGGATTCTAGATCCGCGTCGTTGCTTGCGGCGACAGCTTGTCCGAATGTTGCTGAGTATTCGAAGGAAAAGCCGTTTTCGCAAAGGATGTTGCGGAACTTATACCAAGTGTCACCGCTGGCGCCTCGATGGCCTTCGTCAACGAACACGACGTTATGCGTGCCGAAGCGCGATGCAGCCACGGTCTTTTCACCATCTTTGCTCGCAAGTTTGGTATTTTCGAGGATTTGGATAGTGTTTAAATCATAGCCAAATCCGTGTGACATGTTTTTGTCAAAGATCACCGCAGGAATATCGGAATCAGCGAATTCATCCAAATGCTGCTTGGAGAGACCTTCTTTTGGAGTGAGCAAAATATAAGAGTCACCGTCAGCAATTGGGCCGGCATAATGTCGGAACTGATAGTAGTTTATGTGCATCAGGAAAGTTTTCCCTGATCCGGTCGCATTCCAAAAAGCAATCTTGTTTAAATCGCTTTCTTGATACGGGGGTATCGTAATAGCGTCGGGATACTGAGCCTGAAACGTTTTCAAGAGATCGTTTAGATCGTCAAGGAGTTTGTCTTTGTGGTTAAAGAACATATCCAGGTAATACTCGACAAACAGAAGGGACAGATACTGGAAGTATTTCAGCTTTACCTTCTCTATTCGCTTGGCGTTGATCTTATTGAGATGAGAAACGATGTTGAGATCATATTGTTGGAGTTGATTGTCGCTGATTTCCATTTTGTCATGGAACCAGTGTTGGTATTGCTGATAATACTGGGTATTCCCCTCGCTCAGCATTCCTTCGTAAATTGTGTTGTTCAAATATTGGGCGATGTCTTCAAATTTAGAGGCTCCAAAAATTCTTAAAAGATACCGATTCAAAACAAGTTTCTGGTAAAACTTGAGACGCTGCTTTTGGGAATTCGCTTTCTTGGTCATAAACGATCCCCGTTAGTCCTCGAACATCCTTTTCTGCATTTCTTCTTCGATGAGGAAGACCTTGTTTCCACCCGTATTCTTAAGCGTTGTATCCCCGTTAACATATACGAGATCAAACTTTTCGATGTCTATTCCTTTTTGCTCCAAAACTGCCTCAAGAACAGCATTGTCCTTAACAATGTCACCGGAAAGATCGCGCCACACGATAAGAACTTTCTTTCCGTTTAAAAGATGACCTAAAACCATTTTCGTTGAATAATCAATTCCCTCCGAAATCGAGGCTTTAAGAGCTCCTGTTTCTAGTTCTTCAAAAGAAGCGCCAAACGTTTCTCTCGCCATGCTGCTTTCAACAATAAGGCCAATTAAATAATTAAACGTTTCGATGAGATCTATTCTTGTTAACGTGGTCTCTTGTTGTCTTGTGATATTCATTGTGTACCCAAAAGGATGAGCTAATTTATCCGCATTGAAGATTGAGGCGTTTGCCTCGCTTTCTAACATGTATTTGAGAACGTAATCTCCTTTAATTTCGTTTGGTAGAAAAGCTAATTTGTCAGTGAAGGATATATTGGAAAGCGAATCATCAAAACTTTCAAGCTTGAGGTATTTAAATGCGGCGGAGAGACCGTCCAATAGTTGAGGTTTGGAATCTTTCCATTTTGAGGAATAGATAAGTTTGGTGGCTCGGGCCCGAGTTACTTTGTCAAAATATTCCCCCATTTCGCAAAGAATAAATTTCCTTCGTTTGCCATCGGCTCTTTTCAGCTGAAATATAGCATGGGCCGTCGTGGCCGATCCCGCAAAAAAGTCTAGAACGATACCGTTTTCCGGTATGTTTAAAATGCGAATTGAGTCCATAACGGCTTCTGGCGCCTTCGGGAAATCAAATTGCTTCACAGGTCCGAAAAGATCGGTCAACCAACGGGTTCCGTTATCTCGAGCTGAATAGCCGGGTTTCTCCCACCACGTTCTGGGCAGCGACCCTTCTTCGTTTAGATACTTTTTTCGATATATTTCAAACGTAGATGCCGAAACTTGCTTAACCTTTAATTCAGTCGCTTCGATACGCGTTCTTTCCACACCAAATTTCCAAACTTTTTCTACGCCGTCGATGACAGGCCATAGGACAATTTCTTTTTCTAACGGCTCTTCTTGAATCACATATTCATTATTAATGTCATCCCAAGCCAATTGAGGAACACGTATCGTTAAAGTCTTTTTATCCACGTATATCGGGAAAAACTGTTTTGGTCTATCAGGCCTGTCGGAATCAGTTCCGTTCTTACGGAAGTTTTCCCACTCAAAAAAGCCTTTATCATCTTGTTCTGTATAGCGACCTTGTTGTTCTTCCGAATGAGGAAGTTTGCCCAAAAGTGAAGCTTCTGAACTTGCATAAAACAAGCCATACTCGTGATTAATCGAAAAACCTTTTACGGTAGATCTCCCGGATGGATTATTCCTGATAACTGCGGTGGCCAAATAATTGTCTTTCGAGTAGTTTTGATCAAGGATGAATTGAAGGCAATTCAATTCAAAATCGTCTATCGTATAGCATGAAATAGCCGATGGAGAAAGCAAAGGGATAGCGGAGAGAATCCTCTCATTCATCATCGACGTCCAGGATGATGACTTATAACCATTCTTATAAATAATTTCTGAAGCATTAGTGTTATATGGCGGATCGGTATAAATACCGGCTATTTGGTTTTTGTATCTCGCCCTAAGAAAGCGCAAGGATTGAAAGTTGTCTCCAGAAATAAGCAAACCATCCAATGAATCATCTAACATTTGCTGGGATTGGATCAGTCTCTCCTTAAAAGCGTCAGAAAAGAAGGCGGTATCCAAAACCAAGAAAGGGTTTTGCTTTAGAAATTCGACTGTGAGTGGATTGGTATAGCCCGTCCTAGCCGCATCAACTAAAGTCCCATCAGTAGACTTAATCTCGTCAATCGCAAATAGCTTCACCCATTCTTCACGCTGAGCGTCATTAGTGGTTATTTCGGGATAAAGTTCTTCCGGGATGCGGTCTAAAGTAATGCAGTAGTTCGTCGAAACAACCAGCTTTTTCTTCAAATACATCTTCTTCTGGAAGTCTTCGATTTGGGCTAAGAATGTAATGATGTTTGACGCAACTTCGCGAATAACCTGAGCCTTTACTAATTGGGCTTTGGTTTTTTCCATATCATTGACTTGAATATCATCTAAGAGAAGAACCTCGTTTTTGATGTAAAAATCTAATTCGCGGCGCAAGAATTTGCCCAGATCTTTATGAATGAAGTAATCGTAGGTGTTCTTCGCTGTATATCGGAACCAGTGAGTTTCAAAGGAACTCTTCTCCTTGGAATTGGGGGCGACGAAAAGAGAAGCGAATTCATAGTCCGTGATTTCCGCTTTCAAGGTATCAAAGACAATTTTCGAAGCCTCTTCCTGTTTTTTTACATCCGCCTCTCTGTACTCGACAAAAATGGTCAGTTTTCCATCGACGATTTCGAAATGTTTTGGCTCATGCAAAACGAAGAATCTCTTAACATTTGCTTTGTTATTATCCCTTTCGGTTTCGACCTCAATAATCTTAAACAACACGGTTTTGCCGAATTTTGTAACAAATGAATAGTCATTAAAATACTCTGCCGTCTTAACATAATACTGGTCTGAGTTAGCCCAATAGAGCTTAACTTCTTCCCCCTCGTAGGGGATAGCATACGCGCCATCTTTATAGCGGCGTTTGCTGATGAAATCGCCTTCATCGTAATAGCGGGAGAAGAAGTCGATGAGACGGTTATAGACATCTGCTTCTAAATCTTCCGCGTTTACACCCTTGAGAGCCTCAAGTTGTTTGGTCAAATTAAGAATTGCTTGATCTTTAACATCCTGAGGCAGCGACCCCGCCTTGATGCCATCAATCTGAGATTGTATCTCTTTGGTTTTAGCTTCCGTTTCGAGACTCCGTAATGTAGCGATGCCATCGCTGATTTGCTTAGGGAGTTTGTCGAGAAGATATGTATTGATTTCATCGCGTTTCATGTTCATGATGCGATAGATGCCGAAATTCAAATCGGCTTGATCAAATTGAAACATCTCTTTTAGTAAAGCGACTAATTTCTTCTGCTTTTCATTCATGGGCAAACCTCCCGACACGCCCGTTGGCGCACTGAGGCAAGATTTGAAACGAAGAGACAGCGTTTTTGCGGTTTAGTCGATGAGCTGGTAGTCCTATCAGGCGTCCCTGTTTCATTTGTTCCTCGGTAAACGTAATTTTACCAAAACCGCTAGGAAATTTCCTTTGGAAAAATGACTGCATAGTAGTGAGACATTGACCCAATGCTTACTGATTCGGAATAAGTTCGTTCATAGGAAAAGGTGTTTCGGTTAAGAAGATTTCTATCCCTTTCCGACAATTTGACTTATAGTTAAGCCAACATCAGTCATTAGAAAGGGAATGACATCGTTATGAAGAATAAGACCGTTTTTACTGTTTTGTCTGCCTTGTCGGCATTGACGCTTGTTTCCTGCGGCGCGCCAAGCGCATCATCGACTTCTCCAGATCCTGAAGCCTCGACTCAAACCGCTACAATGGAACAGTCCACGGAATCCGGGACCAGCGCAGCGCCGAAGAAATCCGTGGAGATCACCAGCATCTCTTTGATGGATACCAATAACAAGGCCTTCATCAGGGTCACTGGAACCGTTGAGAATTTCGAAGAAGGAGAATTCACCTGGGCCTGGGGCTTAATGAATCGCGCCACCAACGAATTCGAGGCCGGAAGCGAAACCCCGGATGCAGAAGATTTCCGGGTCGTGAGTTTTAAAGCCAACAATAAATTCACCGTCGATTATTGATTAACGTATATTACTACGATTCGTTCGGGAACCCTCTATCGCATTTATGGAGGCACCCCCGAGACTTATGATGACATCCCATTCCAAAGCAACATGTTCGGCGCGAAAGATGCTACCCGCAATTACTATTTGAGGCAGGACGAGGACAACTCACTGGTTTTTGATAACATCCAGCCTATCAGCTTTACGAAAGCGTCTGTCGTTGAGCTTTCGCAGGATGACTTGCCTGAAGGCGTCACTCAATCCGGCTTCTATGTGAAGTTCGGGGGTGCGAACTCCAAAGGGCTGACGATGGACAGGCTCGAGGGGCTAGAAGAAGCGGGGAACATCGCGGGGAATTTCCAACGCGTTATCGGCGGCACTTATGAGCTTCATGACCATGTTGCGGAAGAAAGGTTCTATGCGATTGAAGGCAATGACGTTTTCTTCTATTGCTACATTTCGTTCATCGAACCCGGCGAAGGATGGATGGTTCATTTCGATGCCGTCAGCGGGAATTCCGGCGCAGGATTGCAATTTGCTACGGTCTTGAACGGCGAGCCTTTGTATTCGTTCGACGGAGCTTCTTTCAGGCTATATGCTGACACGAGCGCATCGGGCGAAGAAAACTATTGGGGTTCCCTAGGCGTTTATCGAGTAGATTGATTAGCCCAATAATCGATGCAGGGGTGGCTGAATTGCCACCTTTTTTGTTGAGCGGCCGGCGGCTGCCCTTACCGTCTCATCTTTGTAGGTCATAAATCGCATTATGCCTGTTTGCGGTTTCGCCATTATGCCGATAAACTTTTTCCAAGGGGTTTATTGATCATGGAACCAAAGAAGCTTTTCAGGGCATTTGTCTTACCGGTTTTTTCCTTTGTCCTTTTAGTGGGCTGCGGCGAGCCACCGAAATCCAACTCTCCAGTCATCACCGACGATTCATCAAGCGAGGAAGAAGAGGACCACGAACCTGAAATCGGTGACGTCGTAAAAGGATGGACCTGCGCGGACGATTTGGATGTTGCCCCTTTGTACGCCCCAAAGACGACGCTGTCCACGGTGTTCCTGGCGGACGATTTCGGATGCGAAGACGATGAATCCATCTGCTATGACTACCTAGATGCCCCAAATGGAAAGGGATATCTTGGAAGTGAGCAGATCGAAGAGCCATATTTTGCGGAAGGCGATGCCAAAAACGGCGACATCATATCGCTTTATCTATATGTTCCAGAATACGCCAACCTCGCCTCGGTTCAACTTGAGGCCTATAACGCCTCGATGAGGGATTCCGTTAAGGGCGATTCCGTGGCGATTGAGGAAGGCGACATCGAAACGTGGGTTAGGGTCATGATGTCCTATGACTCGCTCGAAATGCTTGGAGCCATCCATCTGAATTTCGAAGCGGCAGACCCAAGCAATGGCGTCGCTTTCTATGTCGACGACATCACCATCGTCCTTGGCGAAGAGACCGTATTCACCGATTACGAATATAACGACGAGAGCCTTTGCGAGACGTATGACGGCTATTTCAGGGTTGGCAGCTGCATGTCCGGCAATCAGGTACTCAATTCTGAGGCAAGGAAGATCATTCGCGACAACTTCAATTCCATCACCGCCGAGAACGAAGCCAAGCCTGAGCGCATTTTGAACCAGAAGGCATGCCAGGAGCTTCTCCAAGAGGATGATGCCGGCGTCGCCATCACGATGAAGCCGTTTGAGAAAATCTACGACTTCTGCGAAGCAAGCCATATTGCCGTCAGGCATCATACATTCGTTTGGTATTCGCAGACCCCTGATTGGTTCTTCACGACCAACTATACGAACAATGGCCCCAAAGCATCCCGCGACTTGATGCTTGCGAGGATGGAGAATTTCATCCGCGTCACCCTCGAAAGCGTGAATGACAGGTGGCCAGGACTGGTTTATGCCGTCGACGTTGCGAATGAAGCGGTGGAGAACGGCGGGCTAAGAACGAATAACAATAAATGGTATACGGCGGTCGGCAATGACTTCGTTTACTATGCGTTTCTGTACGCAAGCCAATATAAAGCCGAAGACCAAAAACTCTATTACAACGACTTCGCATTCGACTATCAGCCCAATTATTGCAGGTATGCATTGAATAACGTCCTGAGGGCCGCTATCGACGAAGGGCTCATCGATGGAGTTGGCTTGCAGGGCCATTTGGATTCGAACGCGAATATGGACAACATCATTTCCGATGCCAAAATGATTTATAACGAGGGTTTGGAATGCCAAATCACCGAACTTGATATTACGGTGAACGGCAGCAACTCCTCGGCTCTCAATAGCCAAAAGAGCGCCTACAAGAATCTGATCAAGAAGGTCTTGGCGTCCAACGATGCGGGACAAACCGATATCAACGCCGTCATTGTTTGGGGCATCACCGACAACACTTCTTGGAAGAGCAGCCAGAACCCGCTTCTATTTGATGCCCAATACAAAAAGAAGCCAGCCTACTATGGCTTCCTGGATGCCTTATCCGAAATGAACTTCTAAAACGCATACACGTCCCCGCTGTTTTTCGTGAACGGCGTTTTCGCTGCGGCAAGATTCCAATGCTATATAAAACGGATAATTCAGTTTTTAGTCGCGTTTGCTTGCAAAAACGAAGATAATCATCTCGATGAAAAAAATATTGAGAAACATCTTTTCGGGCTACTTTTTAGTCCTCTTCGTTTTGCTTCTGGAGCTTCTGATCGTCATCGGCTTCCAGTTCTTCCTCGATTATATCTTGGAAGCATTTGGCGTTACGGACGGCGATGAGATTTGGAAGCTTGTCATCGCCCTTGTCTATGTAACGGCCAGGATTGTGATATTTGTCATCGCCCTTATCGTCTTCTTCAGGATCATCAACAAATATGAAGACCCCGAGTTCAAAATCCCTTGGATCGTCGCGATGCTTTTGTTGCCGTTTTTCACCTGCATTATGTATTGGATCTTCGGCAACCATGGCCTGCGCAGGAGAGAGCGCCCCGTCGTCCGTCATTGCGAAGAGGTGAATGATGCATTCTTTAAGGATAAGCACGCCCCAGAGGAAGGACTGGGCCAGGCCATCGGCGCATTCCGTTACTTGGAAAACACCACCCACCTAGGAAGCCATGCCCATAACCGCGTTCAATATTATAAAAACGGCGAGGAATTCTTCCCCGCCATGATGGAAGGCCTAAAGGCGGCCAAAGAATTCATCTTCATGGAATTCTTCATCATCACCGATGGCGAGATGTGGACGCAGACGGTGGACATCCTAAAGCAGAAAGCCGCTGAAGGCATCGATGTGCGGGTCGTCTATGACGATATGGGATGCGGAGGAAACATCTCCGCCTTCACCCCCGCGATCTTGGGCGAATTCGGAATCAAATGCTATAAGTTCCATCCATTCCGCCCAATCCTTTCAGGCGCCTATAACAACCGCGATCATAGGAAGATCGTGGTCATCGACCATCAAATGGCGTTCACGGGTGGCATCAATTTGGCGGATGAGTACGCCAACATCATCGTAAGGTTCGGCTATTGGAAGGATACGATGGTCAAAATCGAAGGCCCTGCGATCAGCAATCTGATTGCGACCTTCTTGCAAAACTATGACCTTGCAGTCGGCAAGCCGTCGGAGCACGAGCGATTCTTGGACCACGAGTATCCCCAATACGAGGATGAAGGATGGGTCATGCCCTTTGGCGATTCCCCAGGCGCTATCACCGGGGCTTTGATCGGCGAGCAGAATTACATCAACATCCTCAATTATGCTAAGAAGAGGGTCTATATCTCCACCCCATATCTAATTCCGACCTATTCGCTTTTGGATGCGCTCCGCAACGCGGCGTTAAGAGGTGTTGAAGTCAATTTGATTCTCCCGGGCATCCCTGACAAGAAGCTCGTCTATAAGATTGCCAAGGCGCATTTCCCGTATCTGCTTAAAGCGGGGGTGAGAATCTTCTTCTATAAGCCTGGCTTCAACCATATGAAGACCGCTATGGCGGACGACGAATTGGCCTTCGTCGGCACGATCAACTTCGATTTCCGTTCCTTGGTCCACCATTTCGAATGCGGCACGCTTTTATACCGCAACGAATGCTTGGGACGCATCAAAGAGGACTTCGAAGAGATGCTCTCCGTGTGCGAAGAAGTCCCGAAGGACTATACACTCCGTCCTGCATCCAGAAGGCTATGCGCATTGCTTAAGATATTCTACCCATTGCTTTAATATCGGATTTAGAATTACTTGGCATAGAGGTTAATCATATGGCAGAAGTTGAAGCAGCCGCCCCAGTGGCGGAGCAGGAATTTCAAAGCGAATCGCGCTTTAGCTATTTAGAATCGATCGGCGTCATCGTCGGACATGGAGTAGGGGCAGGCATATTGTCGGTCCCTTTCCTTGCAAGCCATAACCCATGGTGGGTTGTGCTGCTGATTCTTCTTGGCGCATTCGCAATCAACGTGCTGCTCCATTTGATGGTTGCTGAACTCAGCTATCGCCATGGCGGCGCGCAATTCATCCAATGCCTCCAAAGGACCATCTTCAAAGGCAAAGTCGGCAAGGTTCTCACGTGGGTGGCGTTTGGCTTATTGGGCCTATCCGTCATCATGAATTGCTGCTCGTATATCACGGGCGTCGCGACCGTTTTCTATAACTGGTTCGGATTGCCTCTATGGGCTGGCATGCTCATTTATTACGTGTTCGCCGGTTTGGTCGTCTTCTTCGGAATGAAGGCCGTCGGCATCAGCGAGAAATACTGCGTCTTCCTGCTGATTGCTGTCTTGGTCGCAATTGCGATTGCCACATTCTTCGTTGGCCTCCATCCTCTTCCGACGGCCTTCATCCATATCAATAACGTCCTTGCTCTTTATGGCATGGTGAGCTTTGCGCTTTCTTCCGTTATGTCTGTCCCAACCGTTGTTAAAGGATCCAATGGCAACAAAAAGCAGATCAGGACCTCCGTCATCGTTGGAACCGGAATCAACGTCTCTTTGGTTTTGCTATTAACCGTTATCACAATCCTTGCCTGCGGCGAGAACGTCACCACCGATGGCGCGCTGGTCGATTTGTCTGGCGCGATCGGCGGATGGGTTGGAATCGTCGGGTATGTGTTCACGATTCTTGCCTTGTCCACTTCGCTTTGGGCCAATACGCTGAACCTTCGCGACATGGTGCATGAGCAATTCACCAAATTGCCAAGGCGCCTATGTTGGGTCATCGTCTCGCTTCCCTGCTTAGCGATTACATTAATATCCTTGATTCCCGTATTCGGGGCGAGCTTTGTCGCTTTTGCCCGAATCGCCTCGGTCATCCAAATCGTCACGAACCTTGCGATCGTCGTCGCCTATAGCGTGACCCGCCGTAAATTCCCTGACTCGCCGCTTCTGGGCAAATGGGGTGGCATCGTATTCCAGGTGCTTGTCATTTTGATGGCGGTTGTGGCAACGGTCGGATCCATCCTGAAGGTTTATTAATTGATACACGTCCTCCAT
>CAMORJ010000044.1 GCA_946623775.1 uncultured Bacillota bacterium
CCTAGAGCCACCATGGAGCCTAAAAGCAACGCCGAGACCTTGGTTAATAATTTACCCATATCGGTTCATTCCTTTCCGATTCGACCTAAAGAATCCTAAGGTTACATAATTCTACACTTTATCGAAGATAAAATAAGTCTCAAACCGAATCTTTAAGAATTTTTATACATAGGCCTCGGCGAAGACTAAATTGAAGAATCGTTCTCACCGCAGGAGCGAATCGCAAGATGGGGTTATAGCGGCAAATAAGCTTTGGAGAAGAAACGCGGTAGCGCCCGTGCCTCCATCGTTCTTTGAAACCCGCAAAGCAGGCCCCAGAAAAAAATGTCGGATTTTCGTAGGCTGAATGTAAGCCAAGCTTTGTGCAAAATATCTCATTTCTTTCGATTCCATCGAAATAATCTAAAAAGAACGAAGCGTGATGCGGGTTGTGAACTATTTCTCTACCATGAACCTAGCAGATTCCAAAATCGCGTCTTCCGCCTGGGGAAAATAGCCAAATTTATCCAAGAACGCATGATGGACGCCGCTGTAGCGGATGCATCTGCAATCCACGCCTGACTTATTGAGTTTGGCGGCGAAATACTCGCCCTGGATCCTGAGCCCATCGTATTCAGAGGTGAACAATAGGGTCCTTGGGAAGCATTTCGGGTCGGCGAATAATGGGGACACCCTCACATCGGTGAGAGGCTCTCCATGGCGGAGGTAGACAGAGGAAATAAGCCTCGGGAGCGGGCCGATATTGCCATCGCTCCTGCCCAAGACGAGCCTCGGGACGATGTAGGGCTTATAGGCTGGGTCCATCTCGTAATCGGACTCCTTCCATTCGAATGGCAGCACATCGAAAGCGAGGGCGGTCGCGGGATAAAACAAAATCAGACCAGCGACTTTGATCGCGTCTTCCTGCGTGCAATAGCCCAAAACGATATTCCCGCCTGCGGAATCGCCGCTCAAATAGATCTGCCCTGCGTCGATTCCCAGTTCTTCCGCGTGCTCTTTCACGTATTTTAAAGCGACGCCCAATTGCTCCAAAGCAATGGGGAAAGGGAATTCCGGAGCAAGGGAATAATCGACGTTGAAGACCACGCAGTCCCCTTTCTCGGCCAAATACTTCAATGGGTTCTCTTCGCCATACACCGAGCCCGCGAAATAGCTTCCGCCATGCATATAGATGACTGCTTTGCGGTCTTTTTTGCCAAATGGCTTTCTGGGGGCGTAGGACCAAAGCGAAAATCCGATGCCGTTCCATTCTAGCGGCGTGACTTTGGTGATGATCTCAACGGTATTCAGATTGATGTTCGGGAACCCCGTCTCCTGACGGAGGTTCTCGATGCTCGGGTTGAGCGCGGTCCTCGCCGCCAAGGTTTTCTTGGCCAGTTCGAATTCGCGGGGATCCAGTACGCCTTTATCCTGCAAATCGGGTATGGGCTTGACGACCACATCCGACCCGAAGACGGATATCGCATCTCCTTCGCGGAGCTTTTCCAATAAGCCGTCTTCGTAGAAGGCCCTCATTTTTCCATGATCTCCTTCATGATGGCCTCTTCCTCAACGCAGTTCTCGGACACCTCTTTGCCGAAATAGAAGGCGGCATAAAGGCCCGGGCCGACATTGATGGCGATGGACGGACCGCATTCGACGAGGATGATTTCCTTCGGATGGATCTGCTCTTGGATGGCCTGCATGAGCAGCTCGGCGTTTTTGGCCCTGTTGGTGTGGGCGATGAAGATGATCTGCTCTTCGGGATTGATGATGGTGCGTTTGATGTATTCGACGGAGGCATAGATCGCTTTCTTCAAGCCGATCGCCTTCGCGAAGACTTTGGTTTTCCCTTCCCTATCGAAGTCGCCGATCGGCTTGACGCCGACGAGGGTGCCCATGAGGGCTGCGCTTTTGGCGACGCGGCCTTTCCTGGCGAGGAAGAACAAATCGTCCATCGGGCCGGCTTCGTGAAGGGTGTTCTTCACTTCGTCGATATATGCGGCAACTTCTTCGATGCTTTTGCCTTCAGCGCGCTTCTCCGACGCTTTGATGGCGAGGAGGGCGATGGCCAAGGAGTAACGTTGGGTATCGACCACCGCAAAAGTTCGGTCAGGGTATTCTTCCAAAAGGTCTTTCTTCGCCATCAAAGCGAAATCGCGGGTTCCGCTTAAGGCAGAGGAGAGGCAAAGGAACATGACATCCATGCCTTTGTCGAAATACTTTCGGACCGCAATTTTCAATTCTTCCGCATTGCAGGGGGAAGTCGAGAATTCGAGCTTCTTGTCCGAAAGCTGGCGATAGAATTCGTCGGGGTCGGGGAAAAGCAGCCAGTCGTTGTCGGACAGCACGTCCTCCCCATTGGGAAGCCCGATATGGGCGCGCAAGACCTCATCGATCCCAAAACGTTTTTGCAACGCGCTTGAAACCTCAGCGGTGGTATCTACCATGATGGCGAATGAATGGTTCATAAATGTCCTCTCAAGATGTGATTTGAAACCTTAAACATTTATTTTAGGCTGCATTAGTGTAACACAAATCGAAAGAAGCAATGACTTAATAGTCATAGGCAAATGTGATAAACTTGCGGTCATATGGAAACAGTTATCCTCGTCCTCTTCATCGTCTGCGCCTCCATCATCGCGCTGGACCTCCTAGGCAAACTCTTTGCCGGAATCTTCGTTGGAAGGTTCTTATACTTCCACCACCTCGTCAGGAGAAAGCCCGAAGAATGGGGAAGAAGATGCTCGGATCCCGATGACTATGAGCAGCATCTCATGTGGGATGAAGGGCTTGAATGGGCCAAGGAAAACGAGCAATACCGCAAGGAAGTCGATATCCAAAGCGATGGCTTTCATCTATTCGGCGAATATTTCGATTTCGGCTCCAAGAAAGCCGTCATCATCGTTCCGGGAAGAACCGAGAGCCTTTGCTATTCCTATTACTATGCGCCTAGCTACAAGAAAGCCGGCGTCAACGTCTTGGTCATCGATAAGAGGGCGCATGGCAAATCGGAGGGGATGTACGAGGACAATGGCGAGCATTCCTATGTCGATCTATTGGCGTGGAGCAGACTCCTCCATGACGAATATGGCATCGAAGACATCACCTACCATGGCGTCTGCATCGGCTCATCGCTATGCTGCTTCGCCCTTGCCGCGCCAGAATGCCCCGATTACGTGAAGCGCTTCATCGCCGACGGCATGTACGAAACCTTCTGCGAGACCTTCAAAAACCACATGAAGAAAGACAGAAGGACCGTCTTCCCCTATTGCTACACCGCGATGCTTTGGGGCAGAAAGTACGCCCATGCGGATTTCATCGGCAATGGCCCGAAGAAGCAAATCGCCAAAGTCAAAGTCCCAACCCTCCTCATCTATAGCGACCTCGATATCTTCTCCACCCCAGAGCAAGCGAAGAGGCTATATGAGAAGTGCCCATCCCAAGATAAGCAGTTGTATTTCTTCCACAAAGGCAGGCATAGCCATGTCAGGTTCCACAACATGGAAGAGTATGATTCTCTGGTTGGAACATGGGTCAATCAGCACTGAAAACGAATACACGTCCCCGCTGAATCGAAGAACGCATTATGAAATCGAGGAGCAAACCGCTCCTCGATTTTTGTCATTTATTTGCTTCCTCGGGAAGGCTTTCGATGTCCGCGCCATGGGTCTCTTTGGTCAGGAACATCATGACGAAGATTGACCCCAGGAAGCATGGGATGGCAAGAATCAGCAAGAACAGCCACATGTTGTGTTCGCCGATGAAGCGAAGGCCGATGGAAACGATGACGCCCGAGATCACTTGGCCTAAGCCATAGAAAAGCGAATGGACGGATAAAACGGATGCGCGAAGATTCGTTGGCGCGGATTCGCCCGCCATCATGATGAACGTATCCCCTGCGCCCCAATACGCGGCGAGATACAATCCGATGAAGCATCCGACCAAATACGGATTATCCGTGAGCTTGAACGTCAGCACGAATGACCCAAAGAAAAACGTGCACATGGCAAGCATCAAAATAACGGTGATCTTCCTGCCCATTTTGTCCGAAAATAGGCCATATAGGATCGTCAGGATTCCCGCGCCCACGGGAAGGATGAATTGGGCTTGGGTGATGAAGTCGGTGGGGAAATTCTCGATAGCGAGGATGGCCGCGTGCTTCTCCGTTACCGCCCTAGCCAAGGTATAAAGGGTCGTGGCGACCATGATGAACAAAAGCTGTCGGTGGGTGAAGGATGCGGCGAGGGCGTGGATGAGTCCGCCTTGCTGCTTGGTGTTGCGCATCCTCTTCTTCCTGTACACTTCCTTTTCCTCTTCCGAAAGTTCAAGATAGGCGATGCGTTGATTCAAATACGCATCGGTTTCCCTTGCGAAGAACAGGGAGGCGAAGGCGATGACGGCACCGCAGATGGCGATGGTGAGGAAGACGCTCCGAATATGTTGGGGAGCCTCTTCGACATGGAAGATGGTGCGGAACCAGGGGATAAGGAACAAACCGAATTCGGCCGTGCCTTTGATAAGCGAATATATGGTCGCCCTGTAATTCTTGGGCGCCGTCTCAAAGATATAGACGACTTGCTCATCGGGGGTGACGAACCATTTCATCATGACAAAGCCAAGGGCATATAGGGCAAAGCTGGATGCATGGACCGCCAAAGAGCAAACGGCCATGGCTGCGGCAATTCCGAATGTATTCAAAACCAAAAATGGCTTGCGGCCGAATCGGTCCGCCAAAGGCTTATAGAAGCAAGACAGAATCATTAACACCAGCGCGACGGTGGATATGATGGAGAAGTTAGATGATCCCACGCTTGTGGCGTCGCCGGGAAAGAATACCTTGATGAGGAGGTCTTCCAAGGCGGAAGCGCTGTTGGTGGCGACTTCGTCGACGATATAGATGATTGCCAGAATCAAGAAAAGATAGGCGATGTAAAACTTGCCCTTGGGTTTGGCTTGCTGTTTCTTAAGGCGAGCCAATTCCCGTTGCTGGCGTTCTAGCCGTTTCGCTGCATCCATGTAAGTAATTATATACGTGATGGGCAAAGCCGAAAATCGCGAATCGATTTGGCGGAATAGATGGTCACAAGCGGCAAATTGACCGATAATAAACCCGTGAGTTTTCAGAGTTTCAAAGAAAGAGCGCTTCGGGTCCTGAGGATGGTTCTTCTCGCCTTCCGCTTGCTGACCCTGTGCCTTTATCTTGCCTTCCTGTCGGTCATGCTGGCGTATGGGTTTGGCAATTTCATAGCCAACATCATCCTATTATCGCTTTCCATCGCCTATGGCATATTCCTCGTTGCCTCGACCCTGCTCTTCCCCGCGAAGAAGGCGGACAAAGTCGGAAAACGCGTATACCGTTACTCCAAATTGCTGGTGAACGCCGCGGCGCTAGGCATCAACATCTACGGTTTGGTTGTCTCTACCGGAACCGCAAGCGTGCTGTCCATCTTCTTGGTCGCATTATCGCTATTCTCCTTCCTGTTCAAGGTTGGATTGGAAGTCCTTGTCATGATCGTCGAACGCAAAATACGCAGGACGCTAAGATATAGAAGCCGCGAGCCGGCGGATGACGAGAACCGATGAATTCTTGTCGCTCTAGCGTTAGCGCGCGGGCGTAGTATAATTTTCGAGTTGACGTATGGCAAAAAACTTCCTTAGCAGTTCCTCCCTCCTTCCATTTTTATCAGGCGCAAGCCTCGCTTTTTCGCGTTTGTATGAACAAAAGCTAAAAAGCGGCGCTTTCGAGGAAGGCGAAGAGGAGATATACGCCAACGTCGAAGAATGCCTCCGCGCCGGAGTGAAAGAAGTCGATAAAGAAGCTTCTTTGTTCTCGGGGTATCTATCGTTTGCAAAAGGCGCCTTGAGCCATGCCAAAACAGAAGAGGCCGCGGTATTGGGCTATTTGGCATACGAATGCGCTTTGACCTTCAAGGGAAAGGCGACCGTCGCCGGAAAAGATTGGGCGGACGGATTCCTGAAAGCCGTTGAAAAGCTCAAGGCTTTCTACGATGGCCCGCTTGCCGAATTCGACGAGAGCCTAGTGAAACGCTTCCTTTTCGAGAAACCGACTTCCCTGGAAGACGTCGCTTCGATGTTCATGTCGCTTGATGCGCCCAAAGGCAAAGAAAAAGTTCTTCACGCATTCCTATATTGCCAGGCGGAAGGCTTCCTGCACCCTTCCAAAGAAACCCCTGCTCCTCTTGAGGAGATCCCGCCTTTCAGTAATGGCAAAGACGGTTACAGGATGAAGTTTGTGTTGCAGATTCTGAACCGCAAAATCGAGCGCACTCCATTTGTGTATGAGGATTATGTCGCCTCATTGGAAAGCAATGCGGAGGACGTCGAATGCAAAAAACAGGGGACACGTGTCATCGTTAATCTCGTCACATTGGATCCTTCACGCATTTTAAGCCTCAGCCAACAGTATGGCGAATTCGTCTCTTTCCAGATGGACAACGCCTACCTTGCCGCTCAGGATAGCCACCCAGTGATTTCCTCTAAGAAATCCGAAATCGAAAAGGGGCGCGCAGTTGTCGCCGTCACCATTTCGGAAAGCATGTCCGAGCTTTTCCAAAAGCTGGGCGCGCACGTTACGATCGACCATTCCAAATCATCAGGCGTTTCCGTCGATGATATCCTCACCGCTTTTAAGCGCATCCCAAGCGGAGACATCATCTTCTTGCCCGATTCGCAAAAGCTATTTGTCCTAGGCAAAATCGCCGGAAAGCTGCTCGGAGACAGGAACGTCATCGTCTTGCCATCGTCATCCCCTCAGGAATGCTATTTCGCTTTGTCGAACGCCCTTTTTGAGGAGGAGGCAATCGATGATTTGATTGCCAGTTTGATGAATGGCATCGAATCGATTGCATCCCTTTCTGCGAAAAAGAGCGAACTGCTTAGCGTTTTACGCGCCTACGAAACCATTGAGGACGCCGAGTTCTGCTTTATCTTCTGCGGCAAGAAGGCCAGCGAAGACGAGATTGCAGAAGCCCGTGCCTCATTGGAGGAAGACAATCCGTATCTAGAGATCGGGGAGATTGAAATTGGACAAAAATCCCCCGATTATTTGATAGGAGTTTCAAAATGAAGAAAATCGTCATCGACTGCTTAGGCGGAGACAACCCTCAAGAAGAATTGGTCAAAGGCGTATTGAATTGCCTCGATCTTCCTGTGGATTTCGTGCTTGTCGGGGAAGCGGACAAACTAAAGCCGCTTTTGGAAAAGCAAGGCGCCGATATGAATCGTTTTGAGTTCCTCGACGCCAATCACACCGTCACCAACCAGCAAGATCCATCGGTCGTCGTAAAAGGCGAGGAGGACAGTTCCGTCGTCCTGGCCATGAAAAGAGCCAAGCAAGATGATGCGATCGGCTATATCGGCGTCGGCTCCACCGGAGCGGTTTTATTAAGCTCCATCTTCCGCCTTGGCTTGCTCCCCGGAATCAAGTTTCCTGCACTCGGCTGCTTCATTTTCGATTATCGTTTCAACCCAATCTGCCTTTTGGATTGCGGGGCCAACATCAACATGAACCCTTCTCTTGCCCTAAGTTTTGCCGAAATCGGTTCTCTAATCGCAAAGGCGCGCATACAATCCGACTCGCCGCGCATCGGCTTGCTAAACGTCGGCAAAGAGGAAGGCAAGGGCACGCAATTCTGCAAAGAGGCCTATGCCTTGCTGAAGGACAGCGGCCTCAATTTCGTTGGCAATATAGAAGGCCATGACATTTTGCTTGGCAAAGCAGATGTTGTCCTAACCGACGGATTCACCGGGAATGTCGTCCTCAAAGCCATCGAATCCTGCGCGATGATCTGCAAAGGCATTGCGCTGCAAAACGGCAATCAGGAATCCGCAGAAACCATCAACAGCATGTTCAATTACACCGCCCTGGGCTCTTCCATCGTGTTCGGCGCGAGCAAAATCGTTTTGAAGCCGCACGGCTCCGCCAACGCGCAAACCATCGATACCGCCATCCATATGGTCTATGACCTAGATAAAAACCGCATGATTCAGAATCTTCAGGAAGGCCTAGGCAAGAAATGAGACCGCAAAGGGAATTAATCAGGGTATACGGAAAGCGGATCGCCGAAGGGAATGGCACCTTCGAAGATATCTTTGATGCCAATTTCTCCCAGAAGGAAAACGTGCTTTTCGAATACGAAGACGGCACCGAATCCAAGAAGGTGACATTCGGCCAAACCGAATCGATGATTCGCTCTTTGGCGGCATACCTAGTGAAGGCATTCCAAGGCAAACGCGATATGTATGTTGCCTTGAACATGGACAATTCGGTGGAATGGGTCGTTTCTTTTTGGGCGATCCTCATGAGCGGGAACAAGCCCTATCTCGTCAATCTCCGCCACCCGCTTCGCCTCACCGCATCGATTATCAGGACATTGAAGATCGAGTATTCCCTCGATTTGGGCAAATCGAATGAATTCGGAATTCTGTCGATTCGGGTCGACGAACATCTGCACGACAAAGCCGAAGACGCTTCCTTTGAATGGGCAAATGAGATTGCATTATCGACTTCCGCGACCACCATGCAGGAAAAGATCTGCCTCTATAGCGGGAAAGACGTCCTTGCCCAATTCTCGAATATCGGTCCGATCCTCCGTCAGACCAACATCGTCAGAAAGACTTATAACGGAACGATCAAACTTCTGGCGTTCCTCCCCTTCTATCACATCTTCGGGTTAGTCACTACCTATTTCTGGTTCACCTACTTCGGTTATGAAATCGTTTTGCTGAAGGACTATGCGCCCCAAACGATTCTGAAGACCATCCGCAAATTCGGCGTCACCCATGTTTTCTCGGTTCCTTTGTTCTGGCACGAAATCGAAAAGAACATCATGCAGGAAGTCGAGAAGCGCGGGCAAAAGGAAAAATTCGAGAAAGCGGTCAACTTCTCCCTAAAGCTTCCCGCAAAGCTATCTCAGGCTTTTGCCAGAAAGGCATTCAAAGAAGTCCGCAGCGCTTTGTTTGGCGATTCCGTTCAGCTTTGCATCGTCGGTGGAAGTTATGTCAGGCCGCAAGCGCAAAGGCTGCTGAACGCCATTGGCTATCCGCTTTTCAATGGATATGGCACTACCGAGATCGGAATCACGTCCTGCGATTTCTCCAAGAATCTCAAAGAGCGCCTTCGCTGCTCGGTCGGAAAGCCATTCGCAGCTGCCAATTATGAGATTGTGGATGGATGCCTCCGCGTGAGCGGGCCATCGACTTGCCACGCCGTTATCGTAAACGGGGAAAAGAAAGAGACCAATCACGTTTTCGACACCCTGGATTTGGCGGAAGTCGACGAATACGGCAACTACCATATCCTCGGCAGGAAGAGCGACCTCATCGTCAGCAAAAACGGTGAGAACATAAACCCAGATGATTTGGAGAATATATTTGACTTGTCCTCCCTGCCCGTGAAGCGCTTCTGCGTTCTCGGCTTAGGCGAGAAGCAAGACGAAGTCGCCTTTGTCATGGAGCTTGAACGCAATCTAGCCCCTGAGGAACTGGAGGCCATCAGGACACGCGTTTATAAGATAAACGAAAACCTGCCTTCCACTAGCAGAGTGCAGTCTTTCTATCTCACAAATGACCCGCTTCAGGCAGAGGGAGCAATCAAAATATCGAGGACGTATGTTCGTTCTGGAATTGAAAAGGGCACTATCAAGCCTCGTTCATTTGAGGAATTCTTCCAAGAAAGAAGCGCCGAAGTCGGAGATGTTGAGGCCATCGTAAGGTCCATTTTTGCCAAGAACCTCAACCTGGAAGAAGAAAAGATTCTACCCACCAGCCACTTTGGCTATGACTTAGGCGGCAACTCCCTCAGCTATTATGGCGTTTTGATGGACATCAACGATCGATTCGGATTGACTTTGAATTATGATCCGGAGAATCCATTGTTCACGGTCGAAGAATTCTCAAACAAAATCAGGCAGGAACTCGGCAAATAACAAATGCCCAAAAGATCTGGCGGCAAGAAAAAACTCATTATCGCTATCTCCATAGTTTTCGGTTTGCTCGTTTTGTATTTTCCAGGGGGATACGCGGCAGGGCTAATCATTCTGCAGACCATCTTTGGCAGGCGGTTTGACAATGATGCTTATGCGCAAGCCCGGCAAATCATTTTAAAGGGCGGACAAGATTATCCTTCGCTGCAAAATAGCGAGGACGTGTATTTCTTTTCTGGCGAAAATAAGCTTTCCGGGCATCTAAGCAAAACAACCGATTCCAAGGGGACGATCGTTGTCGTTCACGGCATCAACGGAAGCAGTCAGGATGATACCTCTGCCCTGCAGGATTATTTTCTGAATCGCGGATACGATATCTTCGCGTTTGATTTAACGGCATGCGGCGATTCCGAAGGCGACGGTGTCAAAGGGCTATACCAATCCGCCCTCGATGTTAAAAGCGCTATTGAGTATCTATCTTCAAGAGGCGAGATGGATTTAAGCAATCTTGCATTCGTCGGTTATTCTTGGGGAGCCTATGCAGTATCGGCCAGCCTTGAGTTGGAATTAAAAGCGATGCCCAAAGCAGTATGCGCCATTTCCGGTTTTGCCGATCCCAAAACCACGATGATGGCTTCGGCAAGGAAATACGTCGGATTGCTGGCAGACGCCACCAAACCGCAGTTCGAGTGGGCGATGAGCACAAGATGCGGCGAATACGCATCCTTATCGGCATTATCGGGAATCAAGAATCATCCGAATGTCGATTGGACGGTTGTCCATGGCGACCAGGACGAAACCGTTAGATTGGAAACGTCCTTATATCAAAAGGCAAAAGACAGCGAACTCGATGTTCATGAATACCTTCGCGAAGGCTATGCGCACTTAGGCGTTTGGAGAACAAAAGAGGCCAATGAGACCTTCAATCAAGCGATGGACTACTATAAATCCATCGAAAAGCATAAAAATGCTTTTGAATTGCTTCAGGAATATGTACAATCCAATGGCATCAAGGAGAAAGCAAGTCGCCTTGACCAAGCATTCATGGACCAATTAGAGTCCAATATCGCCTCATCTTTTGGCAAATAAAGCATGTTCCACTTCCTCTTCTTCCTCTTGACCAAAATCACAGCGGTTCCAGCCGAATTCGTTTTTTTCAAGCGCAAGACTTATTACGAGGACAAAAAGCAACGGTCCCGTCACCTCAAGGGAGGTGCGCTTTATGTCTCCAACCACCGTTCGTTCTTCGATTACCTTTGCTACTTCTTCTTGGTCTACTTCCACAAGCTCAGGCCAGTGGTAAGCGAATTCATGTACAAGAAGAACCCGGTTCTCCGTTTCCTCCTCAATATGTGCGGAGCAATCGTTGTCGGCGGGAGCGAGTTTGATTTAAGTTTCATGGATAAATGCGTCTCATTGCTTCGCCAAGGAAAGAAAATCGTCATTTTCCCGGAGGCCCACTTCAACAGCAAAGACGAAATCCGTCCCTTCTCCGGCTCGTTTGCAAAGATTGCCATAGAGGCAGACGTCCCTGTCATTCCTCTATACATCAATGGGGTTTACTCGCTATTCCATCGCACCCGTGTATGCGTTGGGCGAAGAATCTGCCCCAACCAAGTCTGCTCCGGAAGCAGCGAAGAAGACGTTAAGCTTCTGACCAAACTCGTCGAGGATAAAGTCCATTATCTGTCCACGATGTGCGCTAGAAGAAAAAGGACGCCTTTGTTCAGCTTCCGTTACTTCCCAATGGACTTCGGGAGATCATTCGCCTGGCTGTCTTTCATGCCTTTCTTCCGCACCAAAATCCATCCAAAGGGAGATGTGAAATCCCCTCAAGCCATAGGCGGTCCTCTCATCATCGCCTGCAACCACCGCTCCTTCGTTGACCCCATCGTCTTAATCACCGCATTCAGCAGGCGCAGGATGTCGATGCTCGTCGCCAAAGAGGTATTCGGCGAGGAAGGGGAACACAGAATCCGCAAGAAGCTGC
This sequence comes from uncultured Bacillota bacterium, assembly GCA_946623775.1. Taxonomy (GTDB): domain Bacteria; phylum Bacillota_I; class Bacilli_A; order RFN20; family CAG-826; genus Alloenteromonas. The sequence goes on from CAMORJ010000044.1 coordinate 11,917, forward strand.
TCAAAGGAATCGGATGCATCAAGATTGATCGCGAGTCATTCGATATCGAGGCAATCAACAACTGCAAAGCGGTATTGGAAAAAGGGCAATCGCTCGCCATCTTCCCAGAAGGCCATCTCGTCCACAGCGGCGACCTTGCCCCCATGAAAGACGGTACCGCGATGCTTTCCAGCCTAACCCAAGTCCCGATTTTGCCTTTATACTTATGCTCGAGCAAAGGCTTCTTATCCAAGAAGCATGTATATGTCGGCAGCCTAATCTATCCTAGCGGAAAAGGCATGGCTGGCATCAAACAAATAAGCGACGACATCTTTGCAGCATTCAAAGGCCTCAAGGCCATCGCGATCGAAGAGGGAAAAGAACATGACTGAGCAAGAGATATTCCAAGAGCTGATTGAGATTCTGAAAAACAGCATGGTGGATGCTTCGTATGATTTCGATTCCATCACCATGGATAGCAGGCTCTACGATGAATTGGGAATCACTTCTATCTCCGCGATTTACATGGCCTTGGAGATAGAGAATAGATTCCATTTCGCCATCACGAACGAAGAGGCGGCAAAACTCATAAAGGTAAAAGACCTCGTCGATCTCATCA
>CAMORJ010000045.1 GCA_946623775.1 uncultured Bacillota bacterium
GTCTCCGTCATCCTCATCGCCGGCATCGGCGGCTTGACCTTGACCATCGATAAGGTCACCCTCACTTCGGTTGCCTGCGCCTTGATCCTTGGCATCTTGGTCAATCTCATCGTCAGGGCAGTCCGCAAGAAAGACGAACCTTCCGATCCCGAAGTTCTGCCTGAGCAAAAAGCGGAATAATCGGATTCCGATCAACTTCAAAGGCCCATTCCATCGCGGAGTGGGCTTTTCCTTATGCGCAGGCGTGTATATAAATAAGGAAAAGGCGCGATTTGGCTAACTCAAATCGCGCCTTTGCTTTGCTAATGGATTAAGCCTTGCGGAAGGAAACGATGTCCATCGATCCTTTGGAAGGGATTGTGGTGGCGACGGAAGCTGGCTTCTTGTTTTCGGCAAGATATTCAGCGGCGGTCTTTTCGCCTTCTACCACGCTGGTGGATCCATCGGTGTTGTATTGGGTGGTGGAACCGGCTTTCTTGGACATTTCAGGAGTCCAGTTTTCGGTGTCGTAGAACACGGAGGCATCCACTCTTCCGACGATGCGGGTGGATTCGGAGAGGCTGTAATTGACGATGGAATCATCTAAATCGTCGGGCTGGGAAGTGAATGTGCCATAGTAGCTGTAGTGGGAGTTGTCCCTCTCATTGCCCTGACCATTCTGTCCTTCTTCAGGGAGCACGACGGCGGAGAAGCAAGAGGAGTACTCATTGAAGATGTATTTGCCATCTTCGTAGGTCTCGAGGGTCTGCATCGAGAAGGTCGTGAGATAGTAATTGTACTGCGGACGCATATTGTGATACGCGAAGGAGCTGGGGCTGGAGAAGCCGTTCTTCAAGCCGTCTTTATAGGTGCCGAGCTTCGCATTCTGGTTGCCGCCTTCAGGGACTGAAAGCTTGGTATAGTCGGCCTTCCCTTGAGAAGGAACGGAGCTGACGACCACAGGGGAGAAGGCATGGTCCTTCAAGAAATCTAGGGCGGTTTCTTCGCCTTCGACGACGCTGGTGGAGCCATCAGTGTTGTACTGGGTGGTGGTTCCGGCTAGCTTTGCCATTTCGGGAGTCCAGTTCGCGGTGTCATAGAACGCCGAGGAATCGGAGAAGACGACAAGCCTGTCGGGGGTATCCAAGGAAATATTGACGATGGTGTCGTCGAGATCGTCTGGCGCGGAGGTGTATTTGCCATAGAAGCGGGTGACGACGTTATCCCTCTCATTGCCCTGTCCATCCTGTCCTTCTTCGGGAAGGACGACGGCGGAGAAGGTCATTGAGATGTCATTGAGCTGATACGTGCCATCATCGAATAAGTCGAGGGTCTGAAAACTGAAGGTCGTGAGATAGTAGTTGTACTGCGGACGCATGTTGTGGTAGCTGAATTCCGCAGGGGATGAAAGACCATAGGAAAGCTTGGCAACTTTTGCCGGAGTGTTGCCGCTATCTCCTCCATTCGAGTTAGATGCAGGCGCGTTTCCGCCGCATGCGGCGAGCATGCTGGTTGCCAATAAAGCAGATAAGACTAGTGATTTCTTCATAAAATGTGTTTTCCTTTCTGAAGCGACATAACTTTAAGCGAGTTCGCGAGCGGGGGATGGGTTCCTGCAAAAACTGCTATCGCTCAGGCAAAAATTGAAATCGTTTTCAAGCGTTAGGCAACTAAATGCGGACTGGTTTCCATATATTTCCGACGCGCGGCAATAGAGGAAAATGCACGCATAGAGAATCCGGAAAAAATGAAAATAGCGGGGACGTGTATCGATATTCGAACAATTCAATGCGCGAATCTTCCTATACGCAGGCGCGCATTTAAAACCATATAAAAGAAAACGCTTTCAATTTTTGACTAATGAAACGCAGTTTTTGAACGCCGCCATTTTTCGCGCTGCATATTGATTAGATTTATGACGCTTCAGAAAGGAATAAGAAACAATGAAGAAATCTTTAGTCCTATCCGCTGTCCTTGCTGCTGGATTATTAGCTGCCTGCGGCGGACAAACCTCTACATCCCAAAAACCGGCTGAAACCACCCCAGCCTCCGCCTCTGCTTCCGTCAGCTCCGAGCAGGGACAGGTGAAACCCGTCTATCAGATCTATGCTTCCTACGAGGAACTCTATGATCAGTTCGGCGCCTTCGAGTTCTATGGCCTTCTCAACAGCGATGGAACCGGCTCCTTGAACAAAGCCCTAGTCCAAAGCGGAGGCGATAAAAAGAACCTTCCTCAGACCGAAGAGACTCCCGCCACCATCAAGTACAAAGTCGAAGAAGACGAAGGCATCGAATCCCTCGTCGCCTCCATCGATGGAACCAAATTCAGTGGCTACAAGAACAAAGAAGGCAATTTCGTTCTCCAGAACTACAAATTCCCCTTCGCCGGCGGATATAGCCGCACCGTCGACCTCATCGTCAGCGCGACCATCCAATACAAAGACGTTGCCGCTTGGGAAGCTGCCGTCACCGAAAAATATGCTTCCCGCACCGTCGAAGTCAAAGTCTCCGAAACCTATAAGGGCGCAGTGGTTTATGCCGATGGCGAACAAGCGGGCCAGCCGTTTGTCATCAACTTTGGAAGCTATGGCCAATTCCCCGCTTCCGCGCAATGGCAACTCATGAGCGACTTCTCCGTCGTAGCAGTCTACGGCGTCGGCGGCAAGAATGGCGGCGCCCAGTTCGATGGAACCTGGACCGTCAATGCCAGCATGCTCCACGAAGTCACCATCGGCGGAACCAAGATGACCGGCGTCAAAGAAGGCGAACACGAAACCTTCACTTGGAACTTCGCGCATCAGGCCAAAGATGCTGAAGGCAATCCTGTTGGCGACCCCGTCAATCTCACGGCGACTCTCTCCTGGGTCGATCCCAACGCTCAGGCCTAATCTAGTTTGACCCCCCATCCCTCGCCGACATCATATGCCGACGAGGGATTTTATTGAAAGGATACCCATTATGAAAAAAGCGTTATGGATCAGTTTGGCATCGGTCTTCGGCGTCTTGACCGTCGCCGGGTTCGTCGGGAATAACATATTGCAAGGCTACCGCCCGCAGTTGAATTCCTTTTTGCACATCTCCACCGACTCAACGGAAAGAGACGCGAACGTCAATTATTTCAAAACTGAGTTCGAATCCGTTGAGAAGCAGATGGAAGAAGAAGGAAAACTCTGCACCGAATTGGAAGCCGAAGGCGCTGTTTTGCTGAAAAACGAAGGCAATACCCTCCCATTTTCCTCCACAAGCAGATTCTCCCTTTTCTCCACCTCCTCGGTCGACCCGATTTATGGCGGCACGGGATCTGGTCAAGTCAGTGCGAACGACTCCATCAACCTCCGCAAGGCGATGAACACCGAATTCGGCGGAACATCCACCAACGTGGAGCTGTTCAAAAGATACCTCCAAGACCTCTCTACCTACCGCAGGGTCAATGCAAGAACCACCGGAGGCACAATCGATGAATACAAAATCAACGAAGCCCCTTGGGCGGATGTCATGACCTCGGACATCGAGGAAACAATCCCCGATTTCCCCAATGCCATCGTCGTCTTGAGCCGTTCTGGCGGAGAAGGCAATGACCTCCCCATCACCCAATGCTCCGACGGCATCGGAGGCAACTATCTCGTTCTCAATCAAAATGAGATTGATATGCTCCATGGCTTGAAGGCCCTTAAGGATGCTGGGAAGCTTCAGAAAATCGTCGTCCTGCTCAATGGCTCCAATGCTTTGCAGCTCGATTTCCTCGACAAAGAGGAATATGGCATCGATGCCGCCGTGTGGATCGGCGGAGTCGGCACGACCGGCATGACTGCCGTCGCCGAACTTCTTTCAGGCAAGAGGAATTTCTCCGGCCGCTTAAGCGACACGTTCCTCAAAAACAATCTTTCCTCTCCTTCTATCGTCAATTTCGGATTGAGGGCATTCACGAACTCTTCCGCAGGCACTGGGGAATATACGACTTCCTGGGCCCAATACAACAATCCAAGCGGAACCGATAAGTGCAACGAGAACTACATCGTTTATCAGGAAGGCATCTACATCGGCTACCGATATTACGAGACCCGTTATGCCGATTTCGTCATGGAGCAGGGCAACACCGCAGGGTATGCCTATGATGACGACGTTGCGTTCCCCTTCGGATTCGGCGAGTCCTATACCTCTTGGGATTACAGCGATTTCTCGATCCAAGAGAAAGGCGATATCATCCAAGCCAAGGTCACCATCACGAACTCCGGTTCCGTCGCCGGCAAGCACGCCGCCGAAATCTACGTCGCGCCGACCTATACCGAATACGACAGGAATAATCACATCGAGAAATCCGCCATTGTCCTAGGTGGATTCACGAAAACCGATCTATTGCAGCCTGGCGCTCATCAAACCGTCACCGTCGACGTCAAAAAGCGCGACTTGGCCAGCTATGACGTCGAAGGAAAGAAGACATTCATCCTAGACGGAGATTATCACTTCACCATTGGGCATAACGCCCACGATGCCAACAACAACGTCCTCACCAAACTCGGATTTGGAGCGCGTTGCGATCATGTCGGGGATTCGGCCTTGGTCCAAACCTGGGCCCCTGCAGGCGTGGATGATGTCACCGCCTCGACTTCGGAAGAGACCGGTTACCGCATCACGAACGCCTTCGACCACGCCGACCTCAATCGCTACGAAGGCACCGCCGATCAGAAGATCACCTATTTGGCCCGCTCCAACTGGAATGGCACATTCCCCTCCGCCCCCGTTTCGCTCTATATCAATGAGAAAATGTGGGAGGACGGTCTGGATTATGCGGCTTCCACCCGTAAAGCCCGCGTCGAAAAGATGAAGCAGAAGTACTATTCCGAATACTTGAACGCCGATCTGCCGACGATGGATACTCCCGCCGGATTGACCGCGGTCATGCTCCGCAACGTGGACGATATCGACGACGAACGTTATGACAAGCTGGTTGGCCAAGCGAAATACGATGAATTGGCAAACCTGATCTACAATGGCTTCCATATCACGCTTGCCGTTGAATCCATGGGCTTGCCTTCCACCAAAGACGAAAACGGCCCGCAGGGATTCACCGCCTCATTGGTTGGCGGAGGCGATGGCGCGCACGGCATGGCTTATACCTCTGAGGACGTCATGGCCTCGACCCGCAACATCGATTTGCTCAAGCGCATGGGCGAATGCATCGGCGAGGACTGCTTGAATGCTGGGTACGCTGGTCTATATGGGCCTGGTTCCAACATCCATCGCAACCCCTATTGCGGACGCAACTTCGAATACTATTCCGAAGATCCCGTCCTCTCCAGCCGCTTGCAGCAGCACGAAGTCGCCGGCATCCAATCCAAAGGCGTTTATGTCTTCACGAAGCACTTCGCGCTGAACGATCAGGAATCCGGCCGCTATGGTTTGTCCACCTGGGCAAATGAGCAATCCATCCGCGAATTGTACCTCCGTGCCTTCGAAGGCACTGCCTTGGGCGGCGGATCTGGCGTCATGTCCTCCTTCAACCGCATGGGCGTCATCTGGGCTGGCAGCGATTATTCGCTTATGACCACGGTCCTTCGCAAAGAGTGGGGCGTCAAAGGCGCAGCGATCACCGACTGCTCGGTCTTCGCCACCTATATGGATGTCGCCTCTGGCGTTCTCGCTGGTCAGGACCTCTGGGATGGCAGCTGCAAAAAAGGCGAAGCCATGGCTACGCTTGATGGCTATTCGCAAGACCCAGTCGTGACTCGCGCCGTGCAAATGGCCGCGAAGCACATCGTCTACAGCATCTCCCATTCCCTTGCCATGAATGGCATCAAAGACGATACCGTCATCAAATACAATGAAGAATGGTACCTTACGTCGACTAGATGGTTAGGAATCGGGTCTGCGATTATCACAGGCGCCTCCTTGGTAATGCTTGTTGTCACCATTATCTTGAAAAAGAAAGAAGCATAAGCCGATATCCCGACGAAGCGCTCTGCAAACCGGCGAATAACCGGTCTGCAGAGTTTTTTATTTGCAATAAATGCAGAAGAACATTTTCATCCCCTGAAACGAGAACTCTTTAATAATTTAGATATACATAAGGAGATTTATATGCTTCAAAAAACACGACGCTTCGCCATTGTTTTGAGCGTGCTTTCAGCAGGCTTGCTCGCTTCGTGCGGAGCAAATTACGCTAGCAACCCATTCGTCGGGGAAAACGGGACCGTCTATATGGGCGAAGGGAGCTATTCGGCGGCCGGATATCGTTTTAATGCGGACGGTAAAGGAAAATTCGCGCGTGCCTTTTATGGCGGAAGCGCCGATTCAGAGGAATTCACCTATACGCTTAAGCAAAGAGAAAGCAATAAGGATACGTATGAAGTGAAAATCAAATTCAGCTCCAGCGAGTCCAACGGCGTATTCTTCTACATGTCCGGCAAGCGCTGCCTGAGCGTCGGCAGTTCCTTCTATTATGCTTAATCCATAAAAACACTTGCGCCCCCTTTTCCACAAAATATGGGGGACGTGTACCGATTATCCAAATAAAAATACCCAGGTTTGCGCCTGGGTATTTCTCGTTACGCTCTTAGGCTTCTTTCTTTTTCGGAGACAAGAAGTTTGAGATGACGATCGCAATCGCTAGGATCGCGAAGATGACGAGGAAGGTGATAAACAATCTTACTGCCGCGTGGGCCAAATTCACGTCTTTGGTGAAGAAGGGGACTTCTTCGTTGATGTCTGCCAAGGGATAGCAGGCAAGACGCAAATGGTTGCCGATGCCGCATCCAAACAAAACGGCGGAGACGATGCCTAACCCAGGGAGCGGGAAGAACGCATCGGCGATAGCAACCAATCCCCCTGCAATCAAGAAGATTAAGGTGAAGTGGCTGATATCCTGGAAGGAGTCATTGTCGCCAAGCAATTGGCGATCCATTGCGAAGAAGATGATGGAAGTGATGATTGCGATCAATCCGGCCCCGATTTCAAGATAGAAGCGCAGGCCTTTGCCTTTAAACAGTTTGGCTAACATCTTATTTGGCCTCCTTTCCTTTGCGTTTTTCCAGAATCATGAACACTGCATATCCGGCAACGGACAGCAATGCCAATCCGCCTAAGACGGCATTGATGGAGATCACGGCGGGCTTCCACCATGGGACTTTGACCTCGACTGTGGTCTCGCCATTGGCGAAGTGGTTCATGACGTTGGAATGAGCGTAAGCATAGAAGAAGTTTTTGGCTTGTTCTCTGACTTTGCCCCAAATGTAACCATCGCGGTTTTTGATGAGCAAGTCACGGCATTCGTCCGCGCGCTTGCCATCATTATTGAACAAGGTTGTACCTGCTTCGATGGCGTCGGCGGTGAAGATGTAGCTGGCGGCGTCTTTGGAGGAGTCGGTGATGGAAATGCCTTTGAATCCCCATTCCTTGCGGAGTACGTCCGTCATCAAAGCCTTGGAAGAAGAAGTTGGGATGACGCCGATGCGGTTGTAGCTGCCCATGTTGGCAAGGGCTGCACCATCGGTGAGGGCGCCTTCGAAGGCTCTTGCGGTGTTTTCGCGCAATGCCTGTTCCGTCATAAACGTCGCGACGCCATGGCGATTGGTTTCCTGATCGTTGGCCAAGAAGTGTTTGAATGCTCCGAGCAAGCCTTTGCGGGTCATGGCTTCGCCTTGAGCCCTGCCGGCGTAATAGGAGACGATGGCGTCTTCGGAATAGTATTCGAAGTTGCGTCCGGAGTAGGGGGAGCGGTGCAGGTTGCAGCCGCCGCCATACACCATGCCGATGCCGATGTAGAGCGCGTCTTCTGCAAGAAGCTCGCCGCGTTGCTTAAGCAGCTCTTTGCTGTAGGTGGCGGCGGAGAGAGTTTCGGATGGGAATAAGGTTCCGCCTGCTTGCAAACCATCAGGTCCGTCAAGGGAGGTGTTGGCGGGATATCCAACGCTTTCAATGGCGTCATTGGCCATCTTTTCGCCGCAGATGGCGGAGAGCTGCGTTGGTTTCAGCTGGTCAAGGAAGGCATCCCATTTCTGATCGTCATATGGGACTTTTGCCATTTCAGCGAACATCATGGTGACTTCCTGGCTGTGCTTATAGGCGGAAACCTCAGGGGCGTCCGCTGGCTTTTTGTAGACGCTGGAAGTCGCGGTCATGTGTTGGCGGATGTATCCGCTTGCATCATCGTCGGCCTTAAGTCCTTCGACGCGGCTTGGATAGGAATTCCAGTCCGCACGAGTCATATATTGAACCGCGTTGGGGATGAGATGATTGATATCGACATCCTGGAAACGGTTACAGATGACTTCGCCCGTCACAGCGGATTTCGCGTGAGAGGTGGTGTCGCGTGCAGCAAGGGTCTCGATGCGTGCCTTGCTTGCATCGCCGCCCACGGGATTGCCGTCTTGGTCATATAGGCCGGTGACGCCTTGCTTGGCCAAAACGTTGTTCAATGCTTCATGAGAATCCTCGCCGATCGCGAAGACATAATCCCCTTCGTCGAAGACATAGCATCCTTTTTTGGTGGGATCTGCGCCGTTATTGGCGTTTTCGTCATAGGAAGCGAATAGATAATCGTCGACTTGGATGGTCAGCTGTTCGGAAGCGCCAGGAGCAAGCAAACCGGTCTTTTCATAGCCGATTAATTGGATTGCGGATTTCTCGAGCCCGCCTTCGATATAAGGAAGGGAGACATATAGAGGAACCGAGTGTTTCGCCGATACGGAAGCATGGGTATTGGTCACGGTGACCTTAGCCTCCACTTTATGGGCGGTTTTGTCCCAAGAAAGGGAATCGAATGAGGTCGTGAAGCTTGCGTAGCTTAGTCCATAGCCAAATGGGTAAACCACTTCGTCGGCATAATTCCAATTCGTGGTGGATGCCTTCATGCCTTTAATGGAGCCGGCATTGTGCTTGCCTTGAACCAAATCGGCGTAACGGGTCTCGTAATATTTGTATCCGTTATAGATATTCTCGGCATAGACGAGGTATTCGTGATGGTAGTTGGAATTGGGGAGATCGGCGAATGCGAAGTTGCCCCAGTTCACTGTGGAGGGAGAGGAGAAGATATCCTCTGCATAGATATCGACCAAACGGCCTGATGGGTTCTGCTTGCCGTTGAGAAGCTGGGCAACGCCTTTCATTCCGTAGGAGCCAGGGAAGGCAATCCACAGCGCAGCATCGGCATAATCCTCAATCCATCCGGCTTCCATGACATAACCGGTGTTGAGCAAGACGATGACTTTTTCAAAACCCTGTGCTTTGACGAATTCGAGGGTGTTCCTTTCCCTTTCGTGGAGCGTCAGCTCAGGTACGCCGTAATCGTCTTCCAATTCAAGGTCGTTTTCTTCGCCGCCATAGCGGGAGAATACGACGATGGCGGCATCTTTGTAGTTGCCGATATCGGCAGCGGAATAGATGCTCGGGTCGACTTCGCAGATGTCGCGGTTTTTCGCGCGGCTTCCCGCGGCGGAGATTTTGTCGTAGACGGTTCTGTTGACTTCAAAGCCTTGCTCGGTAAGCGCATCTAATAGCGAAACGCCTGCGTTGGCAGGTCCTCCTGATCCGCCATGGAAGTTGGTGTAGACGGCGGCGTTGCCAAAGAGGGTGACTTTGGTCTTCGTCAGCGGCAAGGCGTTGTTTTCGTTGCGTAATAGCACCGAGCCTTCCGCAAGGGTGGCGATTTGGAATTCGGATTGCGCCGCATTGAGCTCTTCTCTGCTCGAATAAGAGGATGCGTAGGCGCCGGAATTGGCGTCCGCACCTGCCGTAATGCCCAAGAACCGGTTGATGTCGCCCTCGCGATCATAGGCGAGCGCGGACATGTAGACGGTGATTGGCAATACAACCAAAAGCGCGGCCGCAATACCTTTGAATATGTTGGATTTGGCCATTTTGTAGTTGTGCCTCCTTTATAATCCTGGCTGGATTATATCGGGAAGAGAGAACGGCGAAGCGCCATCGTCTTTTTCTGTAATCGATTCAACATTTTTTGCATTGAAAAACGCGCTTCCCGAAAGGAGAAAGAAGCGCGTTTAGGAAGGGGGGTGAGCTAATTATTCGAGCACAATGGTGACTTGGCCTTTGGAAAGAGCATACCCGTTTTCGTTTGCGATAGCAGGGCCGCTGACGGAAGCGACTCTCTGGGATTCGTCGAGGATCAACTGCCCGCCGTCGAGCGCTTCGATGGTCAAGACATTGCCGTTGAACGAATAGGAGAGCTTGCCTTTTGGCGTCGCAACGCCTGCCTCAAGCTCATTGAAGACGTCTTTAGGCTGAATGGTGTATGTGGCATAGCCTCCGGAAGTTGGGCGGATGCCGGCGATGAATTTGTGAATCGCGACAAGCGGTCCTCCGGCCCAGCCATGGTTGATCGTGCCATCGTCGGGCGCACTGGACCAAACTTCCCAAAGGGTGCTGGCCTCGAAATTGATCATTCCTTCATAACGGGAAGCGATTCGATTAAGAAGGGCTTCGGTCGCATTCATTTTGCCAAGCGCCTCAAGGACGAATCTTTCCATGTACGGAGAGGAGTTGGCGACGTTTTGCAAGACTCCGAGGACCAAAGGATAGTCTTCTTCTTTGGCAAGTCCCGACAAAACGGCGAGGGCATTGCCGCGGTCATCGTATTTGCTTCCGCTTGAGAATCCATTCTCCTTTTTGAATTTGGTATCGAAGGCGCCGCTGATGAGCCCCATTCTTTCCTCGAAGAAGGATTTATAGGTGTTGATTTCGATTTCGCTCCCGAGCTTGTTGAGGCTATCAAGCGCCCAGTAGTACCAGCAGTTTTCCATCAAATCGTTGTCCATGCCGGTGCCCCAGTCGGTCCAAGCGAAGGTGCCATCGCGGTACTTGACCGAACCGTCGTCATTGAGTTGCCAAACCTTGAGGTATTCCGCCAAAATCGGGAATGTCTCTTTGGTGGTCTGCAAATCGCCGGTGTGATGGTAATAGTCGGGCAGGGTTTGGACGAACGCCAAATTCTGCATCGGGCATTCGTTGACGGTGGTTGAGGGCCAACGGAGCTGGAAGATTCCGCCGGATTTGGCCCATCCCGAAAGGGTTTGGAAAGTCTTCTTCACCATTTTCCATCCATCTTCGCCAGAAGCGTAAAGGCATTCGGAAATCTGGTTGGCGGAGTCGCCGGAATACGGGGAGCGTTCGCGCTCTGGGCAATCCATAAAGGTATCGCGCATGCAGATGTGCATAGTGTTGCTCGCTTTTTGCCAGAGGGTATTCAATGATGCGTCGCTGCAACGGAAATAGCCTTCGTCTTTCGCGTCGTATTGGGTTCTGCGGTATCCGACTTTCTTCAGCGTCACCCCAGCAGGCAATTCGATGATGAGCTGATATCCGGACCTCCAATATAGCTGCTGATATTTGTTCTCGCCTTGTTTGGTGATGTAATCATCCATCAGCGAGACGAGCTTTTGGGTGCGATATGTGTTCGTATAGAAATTGATTCGTTGGCCTTCTTCTTCGGATTCGAGTTCAAAGTAGGGGAGGAATTGCATATTCTCGGGCAAACCGAAATGGGCGATTGTCGGAGCGGTGGTTTTATGGTTCAAAACGCCATCTAGATCGACGCAGTCCTTCAATTGCTCATAGGTGAAGTTGGGAATGTCGCCTAGATACAAATCGCCAAAAGGAAGATAGCCAGGCAAGGCAATCTCTTCGGCGTTTGCCCAAGAAGAATCATCATAATCCACATCGGAGAAATTCTCCTCGAGTCTTGCGTCGTAATAGATTTCCGTTTCGGATAAGAAGGTATTGCGCTCGCGCTCAGGGTATTCGCCCGTGCTGCTTAAGACGCGGAAATTGCGATATGCCTGAAGCCTTTTCACTTTTGTGCTGCGGTCGCTTGAAATCGTTTTGCCGTCCAATTCCAGGTCATAGATGAGCCCGCCTTTTTCGGAATTAACGGAGGCATTGCCTGATTTCCCCCAATAATGGACGAGTATGACGATGAGATTCTCGCCTTGCTTAAGGCGATCGGCGACATCGATGTCTTGATAGAATCCATCGACGGCAGTCGCGCCGCGCTTGAGGGTGACGTCGACTGCGGCAACCTCGCCGTTGATCCAAACGGTAGCCTTGGACTCGCAGGAGATGTGCAGCACCGCCTTGCTCGGCTTATTTTCTAGATTCACCTTTTTTCGGAACGCGACATGGGTGTCGGCGATGTCCTTGGATTCCCAGATCCAACGGCCTTTGAACTCGTGCTGTTTCAGGCGGTCGAGATTGCCGACATAAGGAAGGCCTTCGTGGCTGGCTTTCGTCATGTCGAAATCCGGCTCAGAAACGCTGGAGGAAGTTTCGGGGGCGGAATCGCTGGCGGATGGCATTTCGGAAGAAGAGGGGGTGCCTCCGCATGC
>CAMORJ010000046.1 GCA_946623775.1 uncultured Bacillota bacterium
TCCTTTGAATTGCCGGATGGCTTCACCCCGAATGATTTGTCTAATCCACCTGAGATTTTGCTGTTCCCGGATAAATTCAGCCAATACATGTATGTGTTTTCCGACATCAGAAAGCGTGTCGAAGACGATCCGTCCATGGCTTCGCGAATCACTTTGCTGATAAAGGATGAATCGGATTGGCTATATGCCCAGCTAATAGCCCCAAGATTCGGTATTCCCGTATACGCGAAGCACAAAAGGATGCTCTTCTCCTATCCTGAGGTGAAAAAAGCCGTATCGGGAATCTTTGAGAGCAAGAGTTTTGCCCACGGCGAAGGTGAAAGCGAACCGGAAAAGGAGCTTTGGCGTTTGGTGGACCGCTTCGAACTAGGGGACTTGCCTTTTGAGTTCGCCTATGCCAACTTGCTTGAGATTCTTCAGTCATCTACCGTTATCGAAACCAATGAGATCCGTGGGGTGGAAGTGGTCACCACATTTGGCATCGACCCCAAGAAAACCGTTTATGCGATGGACTTTGCTTATGGTAGCTTTTACAAGGAATTTGCAGACAAAAATGTATATTCCGATGAAGAATTGCGTAGATTTCAATGCAATCCAAGCTATGTGCGCACTGCACTGGACCGTCAATTAAAACTCGATTACCTCTCCTTTCACAAAGGCCTATTCCTGAGCCGAGTCAAAGCCCATTTGAGCGATGCCATTTTCCCGTCCCAGTTCATTGAAGAACTAAATTGGGGAAAGGATTGCGAGAAGACCCCCTCTTGGAATTCCGACGGCCTTTATTCGCCTGAATCCATTCAATTCGCCAAAAGCGATTATTACGATCGGCATTTTGATTTTGAGAAGCACGGCGAAGTCCGCTCCTATGACCACGGCTTCAAAGGAATCAATTTCCCGTATTTCGAAGAAGGCCATTCGTGGTCCGTCACCAATCTTGAGAGCTACGTTTCGTGCCCATTCCAATATCTGATGAAGGGCCTTTTGCCCGAACAAAGCGATGGTGATTTCTTCGCTCGGGCTTTCGGAACTCTGGTCCACAAGATCTTTGAGGATATCTATCATTCTGATTTTGACTTCAGGGTTGCTTATGGTGAAGGCGTAGAGAAGTTCAAGGGATACTATCAAAAGTCCAATGCCCCTTTCACCCCTCGCGATGAGGCTTTGCTAGAGGTTTCGGAACATTGGCTCGACGTGTTTTCTGGACTTCATAGGGCTTGGCTTAACAGCGCTAATTTCAAATCCGTCCCGAAAGATTCCGAAATCAAGGTTGCTTTTGAATTGTTTGATGAGGATGGAGTCCAATATAAATTCCGCGGAGCAGTCGACAAAATCGTGTGGACGGATGATGGCGATTTGCATTATTACACCATCGTCGATTACAAAACCGGAGGCGAAACCTTCAGCCCTCTAGAGGTGTTTTTGGGCAAATCGACGCAGCTTCCGATTTACTACTATGCGCTGGAATCCGAGGGAAAAGAGGAGCTTGCCAACTGCATGTTCGGCGGCTTTGGTTTGCAACATATTTACCCGAAGTCCTTGAAGCCGGGGCTCCTCAGTAAAGAAGGCCTGATCGACCCGAATGTTTATAGGAATTTTTCGAAACTCTCTGGGATTGTCCGCGACGAGGAGAGCTATTGGAGGTCCATAGACAACACCGCGATCAAAAAAGGAAAATCAGGTGGGATAAAGTCTAATGGCGGCAATTTCGTCGCGAGGAAATACGGATTCCAGGGCAATGGGGAACAATCTCTATTGCCAAGTGATCGCCGGTTCTATGGCTTCGAAGAGCTTGTGGATGATGCAAAGAAGGCGCTGATTTCCACCATCAAGAAAATCGAGTCCGGAGAATTCCCGATTGCGCCGACTTATTTCGATCTGAATGCAAAAGACGGGGTACGTGTATGCGATTTCTGCTCATATCGCAATATTTGTTACCGCCGAATCAACTCGGATTTGGTCAGCTATAGGAAGACGATTCAAAAGCATTTTGCAAAGGGGGATGAATCATGAAAGAAATCGATGGATTCAATCTAGCCCAAAGCGAAGCAATCCTTTCTCCTGCCGACGTGGATGTCATTATCACGGCTGGCGCCGGCTCTGGGAAAACGAAAACGCTGACCGAGAAAGTTTTCCGCATGGTGAAAGACGGGATCATCAAACCAAGCGAGCTTTTGGTATTGACCTTCACGAACAACGCCGCCCATGAGATGAAGACCCGAATCGTGAAGGCGTTTAACGGCGATGCAAAAGCCCAAGAAATGCTTTCCGCCCACGTGCAGACTTTCGACTCGTTCTCCCAATACCTGGTTACCACCTATGCTTCCGAACTTGGAATCGCTTCTTCGATATCCATCGCCAATGAGTCGGTCATCGATGCAAAGAGGCTCTCGCTTCTCGATGGGATTTTCAATAGACGTTATAGCGACCCCATCCAGAAGCGTCGCCTTGTTGAGTCGTTAAAGAAGTTTGAACTTCGTGGCGATTCCACCTTCAAGGGGTACGTTATCGACTTATCCGATTACCTTCAGCGTCTCTCGCCCAACAAGAGGAAGGATTTCAAAGAACGCTATTTCGAAAAATTCACCGGCCAGGCCTTCCAAGATGCATTGACCCGAAAGATAGTCGAGAAGGCTAAGGCGGATATTCGCAGGGTGCTTCGCCAGGCTTTCTTCTTGGAACGCCACTGGCAGCTTGAAGTGGGCGAGAACCCTTCCTTCGATGATTACCGCGAAGCCTTTGAAGATTCCTATGCATTCACTTGCCCCCTCGAGTCTTTCTTCTTCCAGGAAACGGAATTGACCGGCCCTTTATATCGCGAAAGCCTCAAGCTATTGGAACTTGAAGGCAGAGATTTTATCGACCAAGCGCTTTCCTTTGAAAAGAATCATCCCGATTTGTTCCCTGCGAAAATCTCGTACGACAAAGAGGAAGGAAAAAAGCCGTATCTCGCTTACCTCGAGATGAAATACCTTTACGCGACAAAAACCAATACGCTCTCCTATCTCCAATTCGCGGCTTCGGATTCATTCAATAACAATCCCGATTCCTTCGTCGACGACATCAAATTGCTCTTCGAACTCGTCGATGAATTGGATGAAAGGCTATGGGACTACAAGAAATCCACGAATTCATTCGTCTTCTCCGATGTTTCGGAGATGGCCCTTTCCCTATTGATCGAGCCAGAATTCAAAGATATCGCCGAAAAGATTCGCAGCAGGTTCCAATTCATCATGGTCGATGAGTATCAGGATACGAATGATATCCAGGAGCTTTTCATCGATAGTCTCTCCGCCCCAAGGAAAGATGGCACCCGCGCCCATTTGTTCTTCGTCGGCGACGCAAAGCAATCGATTTACGCCTTCCGCAATTCCAACGTCGCATTGTTCAGAAAGCGTCAGGCAAGCTATGCCGATGGCAATCCCGGCCACAAAGTCATCCCGATGAACATGAACTATCGCTCGGGCCCTGGATTGTTGAACGACATCAATTACATTTTCTCTAGGTACATGAGGCTTGACCATGGAGCAATTCGCTTTGAAGAGCCAGCGGAGCAACTGATGTATGACCCAAAGGTCAACATCTATGGCAAACCCTATGATTTGTTCGGCGTTTATAGGCTTGTTTCGACGACGGGCAGAGACGATGACGGCGTCTATCCGCCTGAATGGGAATGCACTGCAATCATCGAAGATATCAAGAAAAAAATCGCGGATGGCTATCCGATTTACGATCGTGCCATCAAAGGCATTCGCCCATGCATGTACGGTGATTTCGTTATACTGATGCGGAAGAGGGCGCAGTTTGAATACTATCAGCAAAGGTTCCAAGAAGCGGGAATCCCCCTCAACAGCTCAATCGAGGTCCCGCTGCTGGAAATTGACCCCATTATTCTGTTGGAGTCGCTCTTCACATTGCTCAATGCCAAAATCAACCATAAGCCTTGCGATGAGAATCATTTGTTTGCCTCGATCGCCCGAAGCTATG
Organism: uncultured Bacillota bacterium; assembly: GCA_946623775.1. GTDB lineage: Bacteria > Bacillota_I > Bacilli_A > RFN20 > CAG-826 > Alloenteromonas. Next base: position 3,985 of record CAMORJ010000046.1, read on the forward strand.
CATATCGCTACGACGATATGTATTTGTTCCGCCTGATTCGCGACAAAGAGGTTGCAAGCGACCCGTTGATGAAGCAAATCGAAGAGTTTGCCGCGGCTCATGCCAATGACGGGTTGATGGAGCTATTCCCGGCCGTCCTTGAGGAATTCCACGTCGTTTCAGAACTCTATCGCATCGGCTCCGTTGGAGATGCGATGGCCAAAATCGATTCGTGCTTCAACTTGATTTCGTCGCTTGTTTCCTGCGGCGAAGGGCTAGAAGAATTCGTCGCGCTGTTCCGCAACGTGAACAAATACAATCTGAATCTTTCTTCCGAAACGGCGATCCAAAGCGAAGATGCCGTTGGCTTAATGACGATTCATGCCTCCAAGGGCCTGGAAAAGAAAGTCGTCTATATGCCCGAAAGCTGCAATTATATGAGCAAGCCCGGCGGCAAAGGCGGTTTGGAAGTCGATGAAGAGTATGGGGTTATGCTCCCCGATTTCTCGGTTGCGGATTGCAACTTTGCGCCTCGACCTGCCTATGGCATGGCCCATACGCTTTATAAGATGGAGCACGGAGCCGAAGGCGAAATCGATGAGCACGTCAGGCTATTCTACGTCGCTCTCACCAGAGCCGAGAACGCCGTTATTCTAGTGGGCGACGACCTTGGTAAAACCGAAGATCTTTATTGCATGCTGAAGAATGCGCCGCATTACGAAGAACTCAACGAGGATTTCGTTAAAAAAGCGGTCGAATCAGGCATGCTGAGCCAGGAACTGTTATCGAAGCACGCTTCTTTGAACTCCATTCGCCAGAAAGCGTCAAGCATCGCTTTCCTCAGCGTCGATGGCGACGCTTCTAAGGCTTATGAGGAACTTCGGAAGCGTTATTTGGATGAGAAGCTGGATGAAAGATTGGAAGATTGCGCCAACGAAATGGCGGTTTGCCTTTTCGATTACTATCAAGCCAAATTGGAGCAAACCGACGATTTAGACCTCCTTGCCAGGGTCTATGCGCTCTATCGCTATTCCAATCCCAACATCTCCACGCTCGATGAGCTGAATGCCTATATTGATCTGCGCTCCATAATAGTTAAACAGGACGATGACGAAGATGCAGATGCCGAGGACGACTATCAGCCCGTTTCCGCTAAAGAGTTGGTCGAATTCAAAACCGCGGTCATTGGTTTGGATGTCCAATACCTTGGGATAAAAGCAACCAAGAAAATGGAGGAGGACCCAAACCTCAAAAAGATAGCCGTGGCAAATAAGGCGCTGTCTGGCTTGATATTCGGCTTCGATGGCTTCCACCAATATGTCCGTAGATCCTTCAAGACCAGCGGTTATGCCGATAAGACCATGACTTTCGACATATCAAAAGTCATCTCCGCGCCGAAAGGAATCAATGTTTCGATGGTCAACTTCGCTTATAGCGATGCAGTTTTGGAATTCCCGACCATCACGATTCAGAAAGCGTCAAAGTCCATCTCCTCCGAGGACGAAGAAGCGATTAAGCCGATTCTGGAGATGGGCACTGAATTGCATCGATGCATGGAGATTGTCGATTTAGTAACGAAAGATGTCTCCTTCATCTCCAATCCAAAGTACAAGGCAATGATTGGCAAGGCGCTTCAAATGGAATGCTTCCAGGATCTAGAAGGTGCGGAGATCTACAAAGAATATGGCTACTATGACCCTGATTTAGGTTCGATGGGCTACGTAGATTTGATGATCGTTCGACACGGACAATACGAGATCATCGATTATAAAACCAGCCATATCGATGACCCATCTTATGACCTGCAGCTTCGTAATTATGCCCGCAACATCGGGAGGCTTTTCGGGGTTGACCCGGCAAGTATCAAATTGACTTTGGTTTCTTTAGCCCAGGGCAAAACGCGTGAGGTCAAGCCTTAGGGAATCGATTGCTTTAGTCATGCAAATCGATGGTTCCGCCATCGATTTTTCTTTTCCGAATCGCTCGGAAAGATTGACCGTGAAGATTCCATCGAAGGCGCCTTCGTCTTCGAATAATCCCGCCACGATGAGAAGTTTTTTCTTGTTGCTTTGACAATAATGGATAATCTCACCGACGATTTTCCCCTGCCGGGTTTGAGCATCGCATTTGCCTTCTCCGGTCACAATTAAGTCGGCGTGTTCTAACTTTTCTTGAAGTGCGGACAATGCTAATTGACCGCCAAAACGCACCTGGGCTCCAAGGCATTGAATTGCCATATAGCCGATTCCGCCGCCAGATCCCGCTGCAGGTTCTTCCGATTTGTCGAAGCCCAAGGCTCCTGCCAAAAGTTTCGCGACATGCTTGGCGGCTTGGTCGACCTCTCTAATCTGGTTCTGATTCAATCCTTTTTGGGGTCCAAAGACAGCCGCGCATCCGTTTTCTCCGCAAAGGGGATTGTTAACGTCTGAATAGATTTGAAACGTAATGTCGCTTACCAATTCTTTTGGTATCTCGAGCGAATACACGTCCTTAAGAGTAGATGCGGTGGGAACAAAACTGAGATTATCCCGGGAATAGAATTTGGCTCCTAGCGCGCACAAAGCGCCAAGCCCAAGGTCATTGGTTATCGTTCCCCCAATTCCGATATGGATCGTTTTCGCCCCGTTTTGAATCGCGATCCTGATTGCCTCTCCCAAGGGGTAAGAAGAGGAATTCATAACATCCAATGACTCGGATTTCTCCGCATATCCGCAGCACAGCGCTGACTCAATATAGGCTTCGTTTTCCCCTAGTAAAATGTGGGAACTCTTCTTTCTTAATAAAGAAGAATGGAAGATATTGATATCGAGTTTCCTCAATTTTGGTTTTATGGCTTTTACCATCTCTAAAAAGCCTTCGCCTCCATCAGAGATTGGGAAGGATTCTATGCTGGCATCAGGAAAAACCGATGTGAGCGCTTGTTTTAGTGCTTTTCCCGCCTCTAGGCTGGATATCGTGCCTTTGAAGGAATCAGGAATGATAAGAATATCCATGGGCGAAGTAATTCTAACATCAAAGCAGCAAGAAAGAGGAAACTGCGCGGCAAAGCATAGCTTTATTTCATCATTTCTTGTGGATAGAGCCTAAAGGCTAAGCGTATAATGGACAAAGTTAGAATTTTCTAGCGATTAAAGAGGAACACCGATGGAAAACGAAGAACTTCTCGAGAACGAATTGATGGAAGAAGAAGTGGACGAGGAAGATCTCCTTCCTATCCCTGCTTACAATGGCAAAAAGGCGACCAAAGAAGAATTGAACGCCACTGTCATTCGCATCATTTCCCACAAGAAAAATGGCGATTTGGTCAAAGTCTCTTTCCCGATTTCCGCGATCGTGAACTTCACGAAGGCGAAACCGGATTCCACCATCACGACCGCCAAGATGCTCAAGAACATCGACTTCAAGATGATTCTTGGCATGGTTAAGATGGGCTTGACCGGCTCCCTTTGCTTTGTCGAATCTCCGACTGGCGAGGAAATCGAAGTCGTTGCAGAGCGTCACAACTAATTGATTTGTTCTTCAATTTGATAGGGCTTTGGGTTTTCCAAGGCCCTTTTTCTTTGCTGTGATCTAATGAATTCCTGAATCATGATACCTGTTTTTTCTGTTTGTAAATAATACGAACTACCAAACAGCTAAATAGTGGAGCATCCACTCGATTCTTCTATTTGCAATAGAAAAAAGTAAAAAATCGGGTTTCAAATTGTTTGTTTCAATTTACAATAAAATAAAGCGGATTCGATATCCGAATTGATTGGGAGAATTGCAAGTATGGCTTTGATATTTTGTCCTAAATGCGGCAGAAAGATTTCCGACCGTTCCAGCGCGTGCCCCCATTGCGGCACGCCGATGAGTAAAATCAGTCAGCAGGCATTGAACCACGTTGCCCCCTCCAAACAAGTCAGCACCAAGAAGCCTCCTATCTATGGAGCCATCGCTGGTTTGTCTTATCGAGTCAAGCTCATTGTTTCGCCTCGCGTGCTGAGCGACGCATCTTTGAAGAACGTTCTCGGGGAGAAGTTTGAGGATGAAGCCCAGCGTATCGCGTTGCGCGCGTTATATATCTATTTCTATGATCAGCAGAAACCAGAGGACAATAAAACAAAAATCAAGCCCGTCAGCAAAGAGGATGCAAAGCGCATCTACCTCTATTTCATCGCGGATGAACTAGTTGCCCTTGCCCAAGAATTGCAAAAGAAGAAAAAAGTCGTTTTGCTGAAAGACCAGGAGGCGTTCTTCGCCGCTTGCGTTGCCAAGAAGCCGTCTAAGGCTGCTCAGGTTTTGGAACTTCCGGGCATCGATAAAAAGTCGTTCTCCAAATTTGAAGCCGATATCGAAAAGCTTCTTGGCAAGTACAACCAATATAGATAATCGCTTGATTGCCTTCCAATAATCGCAAATGCCGCCAAAAAAGGAATCATCCTTGGCGGCATTTTCTTCGATATTATCTTGAATAATTGGCATATTGAGGCCATAATTTCCACATGCCTAACAAGAAGGTAGTTATTGTCGGCGGCGGAGTCTCAGGGCTATCCGCCGGCGTGTATGCGTTGGATAACGGATACGATGTTTTGATTATTGAACGCAACCCGACCTGCGGCGGACAACTAACCGGTTGGACCAGAAAAGGAACTTTCATAGATGGATGCGCTCACTGGATCGTCGGCACAAATCCTAAGTCTGCCCTGTATCCTTTGTGGCGCCATGTCGGCGCGATCGACGACTCTGTCGCGATTCACCCCACGGAGTATTTCACCAAATACGTTATCGGCGACGAGACGGTTACCCTCTATGCGGATTTGAAGAAGCTGAAAGAGGAACTGCTGCGAGTCGCTCCCGAAGATAAAAGAAGAATCAAGCGCTTCATCAATGGCATTAAAGCCTATCGTCATACCCAGGTTCCTGCCAAGAAACCTTTGGATATGATGAACGTTTTCGAACTGACTGCCTTCGGATTCCATTTCGTCCCGATGCTTCATTATTTCATCAGCAGCAGAAAGAAATCGCTGTCTCAGTTTGCCGATGAATTCCGTTCCCCGATTCTTCGCACTTTCTTCCGCGAGGTCATGGGCGCTGACTACAATCTCCATTCTCTCTATTACGTCTTGGCGGAGCTATCCCGCGATAACGCCGGCATGGTCGAAGGCGGATCGCTTCAAATGGCAAGGCGCATGCAAGCACGTTTCCTTGAAATGGGTGGATTGCTAAGGACCTCCACGAGCGTCTCGTCCATCGATTTGGAAGGCGATAAAGTGGTGGGGGTGACGCTGGATGACGGCGAAAAGATCCCTGCGGATTACGTTATTGCCAGCACCGATGTCCATCACTTGCTTCATGATTTGCTCGGCGGCAAAGTGAAAGATCCATTCTTCGAAGAGAGATTCGAAAAACGCGATGTGTATCCTTTGAATCCTGCCTTCCTAGTCGCTTTCCGCACCAGCGAAGACATTACCTCCTGGCCAAAGCAGATCGTTTATAAGTTAGACGAGCCGATTCAAATCGCTGATACGACCATCCAGTACATTCCCGCCCGCAATCATGCATTCGATAAGCTTTTGAATAAGAGATTCACCAGCATCAATGTCCTCATTCCTCTTAAAGACGGCGTGTATGACTATTTGAAGGGGCTGAGCAGGGAAGATTACCTGAAACTCAAAGAGGATCTAGGCGAAAAGATTCGCCAAGGCCTCATCTCCAAAGGAGGCTACGATCCCGACAAAATCGAATTGATCGACGTCGCCACTCCTTTGACTTACGAAAGATACACCAATAGCTATCGCGGTTCCTACATGTCCTTCATCACCACCGGCAGAAGCCATGGTCTCATGAGAGACAGCAGAATCAGGGGCGTCAAGAACCTCCTTCTTTGCGGACAATGGCTTATGAGCCCAGGCGGATTGCCCATCGCCCTATTCACTGGCAAGCATGCTGCAATCCATCTTTGCAGATTGGACAAGAAGAGATTCATCAATAGAGAAAAAGAGGAACGCTATGTCATATTGCGCCCTTCACCCAAGCGTTGAAGAAGGGGCATTGCGATTAGGCTATGCCATCTTCAACGAAGATTTCTTATTTGAAGAAGTGGGGGTATTCAAAACTCCATCCGCGAAAGAGTTTCACGAATTCGTTAATAGAGGGGATTTGACCTTTTTCGCATACGATTCCTGCGAGATGGCTTTGATGCTGGAAGAGGATGCGTCGAAGGCGAATGTATTGGTTCCCGATTTCCTTTGCTACGATGTGGTTTGCTTGATCTTTTCCATGTGCGGCAAAGGCAAGGGGATGAGCTTCCCCGAAATGTATTTCTCTCTTGTCGGAGAAGACCTCAGGGACAACTTGCCTCCCGCTCAGAAAGCAAAGGCGTTAGGAATACTGATCAGAGAAGGATTCTCATATTTCCATAGGAGCTTGGATGAGTTGAACCTGAATCCGTTCCGTGACTGCAATTGCTATATGCACGGATGCTTCAACGCCGTTCTTTCCAAAAGGCAATTCGATAAAAATATCGAGGACGTGTATTCGAATTTGGATAACCTTGGCATCGAGAAGCTCGTATTCTTTGATTTGGAGTGCGCGAATTGCTTTGACGGAGTTGGCAAGATCTGCGAATTCGGAGCGGTTATTACGGATTTGGAATTCAATGTGCTGAAGCGCGACTTCATGTTGATCAATCCCGAAGACCGTTTTGCCCTTGCTGGCAGAAACGGTTCGCCCGATTTGAAACTCGCCTATCCGGAAAAGACATATTTCAATTCGCCGAAGCTTGCATATTACGAGAGCCAAATCCGTTCCATTATGCAAAGCAAAGGAACGATGGTTGCTGGCTTTGCCATAGGCAACGACGTTTCTTTCCTTGCTACGGATTTAAATAGTTACGATCTTCCCCAGATTGAATATCCTTGCTTCGACGTGCAGGAGTGGGTCTCGCCTCCCGATCATTCGATAAGCCTAGAGAAAGCTTATGCGGAAGTCGTGCCGACGGAAGAGAAGCGCCCCTTCCGTGAGCATCGGTCTGTGGATGATGCCGAAATGACGATGCTTGTCGCCAAATTCTATTTGCAATCCAGCGGCAAAACATTGATTGAATTACTGAAGGAACACCCGAAAAGCATATACACGTCTCAAGGATTTTTGGATTTGTGGCTTTCCGAACCAGACCTGCCAAAAGGAAAACGCCCGAGGTTGATCGAGCGTTTCCCGTATCGCAAGCAATCGGATCAATAGTGCTCGGTGTAGCCGCGCGCTAGAAGTCCTTTTTCGATAGCGGTCTTCAAGCAGAACTCCAGCTTGCCGCGAGTTTTGGCAGTCATGGTGACGCCAATCTTTTCGGCGGTGAGCCTGAAGAGGTCTTCCTTGTCGACTTTTTGCTGCGCCTCGAGGATCTTGTTCATCAAGAAGATGATTTCTTCCTGCGCGATATCCATGATGTCGCGGTCGGACGCGCGGAACGGGACGAGTTTTCCTGCATTAGCGGCAGGCGCCCAATAGAAGACGGCGTTGTTGTGGTCGTGGGTAATCGCCACGTTGTTGCGGAGCATGAATAGCTGCGCTTTGATGATTTCGTCGGCCTTATCCTGAATCTTGCTGATACCCAGCAAGACCCTGCACCTATCCTTGATGGTCTCGTAGGACACAGGAGACTCAAGTTCGATGACTGCTTTGATTTGCTCGCAGAAACGCGGGTAGTAGTTGCGTCTCTCCATGGCCTCATATTTGAATCTGAGGTCGCTGGAATAGGCTTTGTACTCCGCGATTCCATAATCGAATTCAGGATTCGCATCGATCATCTCGGGCGCGACGAATTGAGACACGGGCTTCTCGTCCGGCGTCTTATTGATGGCCGCGATGATGGACTCGACGGTGGAGGCCGGGAAGCGGAGA
>CAMORJ010000047.1 GCA_946623775.1 uncultured Bacillota bacterium
GCGATCCAAAGCTTTATAAATGGCATTCCATCTGGGATAAGCCCCCCCACCACATTCATCGGTCTGCGCCATCCGCCATCGAGATCCAACGACATTTTGATGTATTCGTCCTCATTCACGATTGCCGAAATAAAGGCTTCATAAATAAGCGGGAACGTCACCAAAGCGCATAGAATGCACGGGAGATAATCGATATGCGTCGGCTTTGCGAGCATCGCGCCCGCAAGGACAATAACCACCGCTGCCGTCGGCACGGCTCTGGCAACGGCAACGGGAATCTTCAAAAAGTATTTTGCAAACGGAAAAAGACCCGATATGGTGCCAAGAATCGCCGCCAAAACGAAACTGCCTCCAAACCCGATGAGAATTCGGAGAATCGTCCATCCGATCGCTACCCAGGTATCCTTTGCTTTCGCCGCGAATAAAATGGTCCCCATCCGATAAACGGTTTCATGAGGGTAAGGCAAAAAGTAATTTCCATCCTTGATTAGGAGATAAGAGGCAAGATACCAAACGCCAATCAAAAAAGCGAACCCCAAGGAAATGAATGCAATTTTCAATACAGGGGTCCGCTCTTTTTTCATAGATACACTTTAAGCGAGGAAAGCGGAATCGTCAAACGCCGAGCCACCCAAAGCGACGTTGAAGTCGTTTGCGATAGCTTTTCTGGTATTCAAAGCGGTGTCTTTATACAAGCCCAATCCGTTTTTGCCATCTGCCTGAATCTGGCTAAAGATGGCGGCGTTGGGGATGCCAAAGCGCGCTTTGACATTATCTTCGCCTTCGGTTGCTTCTTCGTAGGCGTTCAAAGAGGCAGCGACTTTAGCCGGATCGTCGATTGCATCGGCGACGCGAGCATCGACTTGGCTCAGGAACGCCGCAACGGCAGCCGGATGGTTCGCATAAGTATTGTTGTTGATGAACAACGCCCCGCCCGGAATCTTTCCGTTGGAGTGGAATTTCGCCCACTCCGTCTGGAGATTATAGATCGTATTGAGCGTGACGCCCTGCTTCTTCAGCGCGGCGGTGACTGCGGTTTTGACCGGCTCGGCGATGACATAGTAATCGTGGCTTTGGCCTTTGGTCGAGACAAGGTTGGATTGAACCGTGGCAACGCCATCTTCGAAGGTAGCCAAAGAGCTGGAGGCATAATCGCCCCAGTTCCAGTTGTTCTTGGCGAGCGAGATGAATGCTTTCGCCGCATTTCCGGTTTTGACGAAGGCATCGATGGTCGAAGAGGCATTGAACGCTTCCTCGGCGGTATGCTTGACCGAAACGACGGAGAAGGAATCGCCGACGGAAATGAATCTGGCAAGCTTGTAGTTGCGCTTATTCACGGTGATGTTGGTAAGACCGCTGGTGCCATCGAAGACGATGGCGTCGTAATTATCCGAAGCAAAAGCCTGGGGGATGAATTCCGCAGGGGTCGCCGTAGACATCCATTTGGCATTGGCGCCTTGGTCATAGAAGGCCATGGTTGGGATTCCGGTTGGGGAAATCCATTTCATCTCATAAGAGTCGGCGGCAGCGGAACTCGATGCGCCAGAAGCGCTGCCGCTTGCCCCACTGGTATTAACGGGGGTGACGGAAATGCCGCAAGAAGCAAGCGCGAACGCGGCCGCGGCAAACAAAACCGATTTTTTGTTCATGGTTATTCAAATAACTCCATTATCGGATCGCCGAGCATCGACGGATCCTTTTTAAGTCCGAAATTGTAGAGGCAGCTCTCGCCGATGTCTGCGAAAGTAGCTCTTTCCTCGAGATAACGACCGCCGGATATGCTGGGAGAATATAGCAATAGCGGGACTTTTTCCCTGGTGTGGTCGGTGCCATGGAAAGTCGGATCGTTACCATGGTCCGCGGTGATCATCAGCAAGTCGTCATCGTTCATGTTGGCGATGAACTCCCCTACTCTCTTGTCCAAGGCCTCGAGGCAATGCGCATATCCGGGCGCGTTGCGGCGATGGCCATACTCGGAGTCGAATTCGACGAGGTTGACGAAGCAGATTCCCGTCCAGTCTTCCTCTTTCAGCTGACGGATGCTTTCGTCCATGCCTTCTTCATTCGTGGCGGTATGGATGGTTTTGACGATGCCCACGCCGTTGAAGATATCGTTGATTTTGCCAACGGCGGAGACCATGTATCCGTTTTGCTTGAGGATATCGAGGGCGGTGATGTTGGTTGGGGAGACCGTGTAGTCATGACGGTTTGCGCCGTCGCGGACGAAGCTGTCTTTGTTTTCGCCATAGAATGGCCTGGCGATGACGCGGCCGACCAAATACTCAGGCCTCATGCAGATTTCCCTGGCGATTTCGCAGCAGCGATATAGCTCAGGGACGGGAACGGTTTCTTCATGAGCGGCGATTTGGAGGACCGAATCGGCGGAAGTGTAGACGATGAGTGAGCCATCGCGCTTGCACTCCTCGCCCAAAACCTTGAGGATCTCGGTTCCGGAGGCGGAGTAATTGCCGATGCACTTATGCCCGGTCTTCTCTTCCAATTCGTCCATGAGAGCCTGCGGGAATCCGGTATCGGTGAAGGTCTGGAATGGCTTTTGGGTGTTCACGCCCATCATTTCCCAGTGGCCGGTCATCGTATCTTTCCCATTGCTGGTCTCACGAAGGCGCATCGAGAAAGCGAAGGGATGCTCTGCGATGGGTTTGACGCCCATGATATCGTCTAATTGGCCGATGCCCATCGCTTCCATATAGGGAACGTTCAGCCCGCCGACGGACTCGGCGGCATGCGCCCAGGTATTGGAACCGACGTCATCGAATAGCGCCGCATCGGGCTCTTCGCCGACGCCAGCGGAATCTGCGACGATCACAAATATCCTTTTGAATTTCTTGAATTGCTTCATGATGGTAGCTCCTTGCGGATTTCACCGCTCGTTATTATATAACGCCCTAATTTCTTAAGTTAGCGATATGCTCAGTCATTTTCCATGTAGTCATCGTAACTATCCGCGATGCGCGTGGATGAGACGTGGGTATAGACCTGAGTCGTTGCCAAATGGGAATGCCCGAGCATCCCCTGCACCATTCTGATATGGGCGCCGCGCTCCAAAAGATGGGTGGCGAAGCAATGGCGGAGGGTGTGTGGGCTGATGGTTTTCTCTATCCCCGCCATCGCGGCGTATTTCCGGACCTGCATGAAGAAATAATTCCGCGAAATCCTCTCGCCGCGAAGATTCAGGAAAACATAGGGGCTGCGTTTGCCTTTGTTGGATTCCCTGAACGTATGGATGTAAGTATCCAAGAACGACAAGGCCACAGGAGAAATCGGCACGGTGCGTTGCTTATTCCCTTTGCCATGGCGGATGGTGATCAAGCGGTTCTCAAACGAAATCGCATCCAAGCGGAGCCCGCACAGTTCGCTGACGCGGAGCCCCGAGGCATACATGGTCTCCAGCATCGCCTTATCGCGGCACCCCGATTCGGTGGAATCATCCGGCTGGTCCAAAAGCGCTTCGACCTCTTCGTAGCTCAAAACGGTCGGAAGGTGTTCGCCGATGCGCGGGAGAGTCGCTTTCTCGCAATGCAAATCGGCGATGCCCCGCTTGTCTATGAATAAATAGAAGTTATATAGGCAGGAGACGCGTCTTGCGATGGTTGAGGAGGAATGCATTTTATCGCCTTCTCGAAGCGCGAATTCCTCCAAATCCGATTCTCGAAGATCCGCAACGTCTTTCTTGTCCGGGAATTCGCGCAGGAAAATCTTCAAGTCCTCGGCATAATCCTCGATGGTTTTTTGGGATAAGCCCCGGCTGGCGCGAAGATATTGGAGATATAAGTCGATGGCGTCAACGATTTCCATTCTTCTTTTTCGCCTCCCTTCCCCTTATCAGGACATTGCCTTTCATCTTCCGATTCAGTTCGGCGATGAGAAGCTTCGTCGCATCGCGTTCCTCGTAATCGGAATAATTCCATAAGCTCATCTGCACGCTTTTCTGCGCCGGGTTGCACAATCTGCCAAGCGTTATGCCGATCAAGCGCACCGAGAGCCCTTCGTAATGGCTTTTGTATAGTTCGCCGGCTTTTTTGATCATGATCTCCGCCGAATCGATTGGCTCGTCGAAGCTGAATGCCTTCGAATGGAGCTTGAAATCCGGCGTTTTGACCGTAAGCGTCAGCGTCTCCCCCATCAATTTGGCGCGTTTAGTCCGCTCCGCGACTTCGTTGCATAAATCGATGATGGTTTGCTCAGCCTCGTCAAATGAATCGATGTCGTGCATCAAAGTCGTGGAATTGCCGATGCTTTTCGGGTCCTCATGATCCAAAGACAGGGAATCCTCTCCCCTGCCGTTCACCCATTCCGAAACCGTGAAATAGAATTTGCCGAGTTCCTTCTGAAGCGCCTCATCGCCTTCGTCGATTCTTCTTTTCAGATCCCCGATGGTGGCGATTCCGATTTCCTTCAAACGGGGGCATGTCTTTTTCCCGATTCCCCAAAACGATTCAATCGGCATCGGATAAAGGACCTTCTCCAAATCCCTTCGCCTCAAAAAGGTGAGGCCCATAGGCTTTTTCATATCGCTCGCCATCTTCGCGAGCCATTTCGTAGGCGCGACGCCGATGGAGCACTTCAGCCCCACTTGCTCCAGCAAGCCGAACTGCAGCGAATGGAAATAAGCGACGGGATCCTTCACGTTTTTCAGAACATCGGTGAAATCCACGAACGCCTCATCCACGGAAGCCGCTTCGATTTTCCACGAATGCTGAGCCAGATATCCGAAAAAGGAATTCGAGAGGATATGGTAATACTCGTAATCCGGGTGGATGACGATGGCATGGGGACAGCATTTAAGCGCCTGGAACATCGGCTGGCCCGAATGGCATCCGTATTTCCTCGCCGCATAGGAACAGGTCGAGACGATTCCGCTTCGGCCTTCATGGCCAATCAAAACAGGCTTATCCACCAACGAAGGATTACGCAATTCCTCAGCCGTGACGAAGAAAGCGTTTAAATCGATGTGGGCGATGATTTTTGCCATAGCAAAAGTATAAACCCGAAACTCCGTTATGTTAATAAACGGCCAAAGGAAAAATCAGGAGAGGAATTCTTTGAGACTTTCCAAGGCCTGGGATGGCTTCAATCCGAATTTGGAAAGCTGATCGTTCAAACTCGCTTGCGCGATGAAGCGATTCGGGATGGCGACGGTTTTGGCCTTGCCTTGATAGCCCATTTTCATCAAAGCGCATAAAACCTCTTGGGCAAAGCCCTGTTCGGTTGAATACGGGTCATAGACGAAGATCTTCTTGTACTTGGCGGCAAGCTTGGAAACCTCTTCCTCGGCGACCGGCAATAGATACACAGGGTCGATGATATCGCAGTCAATGCCATTCTCTTCGATGAGTTTGGCCAAATCCCTGCCCAACGGGCCGATCGTCAGAACGACGTTCTCACTGCCGTTTTCTTTTAAAGGCAAGAACTTATCCAAGGGCAATTCGATTGGGTCATCATCCCCGATTTCCGGCACCAATTCGCGGGAATAGCGGATGCAGAAGACGCCGTTCTTCCCCATCGATTGGTCAAACAGCGCCCGGGCAATGGATTTGTTTGAGGGCATGGTCAGGCGGATGCCGGGAATGGATTTCAAGAAAGCGGCATCGTAAATGCCTTGATGCGTGTCGCCGTTTTTGCCTACCAAGCCGGCTCTATCGATCAAAATCGACATGTCGACGTTCAAGCGGGCGCAGTCATGCGCCAATTCGTCATAGGCGCGTTGCAAGAAAGTCGAATAGATGCTGACGATCGGATGAAGTCCGCTCAAAGCGAGGGCGCCAGACATGGTCAAAGCATGCTCTTCGGCAATTCCAACGTCGGCGCAGCGGTCAGGGTAGGCTTCGAACACTTCCTCGAGTCCGCTTCCTTTTCCGGTTGCAGGAACGACGACATAGGCATTTTCGTTGCGTCCCATCTCTTCTTTGATGACGTCCGAGAAATAATGGCTCCAGGAAATGAAGCCGGGATGAAGTTTCTTGGGCGAGCCATCCTCGATGTTGAATGGAGTGACGCCATGCCAATAGCCGATTCTATCCCGCTCAGCGGGCCCATACCCTTTTCCTTTTTTCGTGATAATGTGCAAAACGACAGGCCTGGTCGAATTTTTCGCTCTCTTAAGAGCTCTCTCCATGGTCTTGATATTATGGCCATCATAGGGGCCCATGTAGGTATAGCCTAAGTTATCGAACAAGGTGATGGGCACCAGCTTGCGCTTGATGGATTCCTTCAAGCCGGAGCTGAAAGAATAGAGGGCTTTGCCGATTTTGCCATGGGACAAGAGTCTGCGGTAACCACGCTTAATGCGGTTATACGCCTTCCCGGTTGAGATTTTTCTAAAGAAACGCCCCATGCCGCCTGACGGCAGTGAAATAGACATGTCATTGTCATTCAGGACGATGATGACCTTATGCTTCCTAGCGGCAAGATCATTCAGGCCTTCAAAACTAAGCCCGTTAACGATGGAAGAATCGCCGATGAACGCGACGATTTCATAATCTTCGTGCTTTAGATCGCGGGCGATGGCAAAACCTTCCGCGGCGGAAATCGATGTGGACGAATGTCCAGCCTCGTAATGGTCATAAGGGGATTCGCATAGCTTCTGGAAGCCCGCGACATAGTTCTCCTCATTGAGATGCTCGAGGCTGCGGCCGGTCAGGATCTTATGGACATAGCACTGGTGGCCAACATCGAAGATAAGCTTGTCTTTTGAGAAGTCGAAAACGCGGTGCAAGGCGACCGTCGCCTCGACAACGCCGAGGTTGGAAGACAGGTGGCCGCCATAAACGGACGTGGCCTCTAGAATCGCCTTTCTAATGTCATGGCACAACAACGAAAGAGACGGATAATTTAGCGTTTTTACAAACGAAGGGTCCGTTATTGATTTTATGTCAATTCTTTCGATTTTGTCGGACATATTCAATACTAATAAACTACTAATTTTCTACAGATTTTCTACTTATCTTACTTCTTCTCGCCACTGATTTCTTCAATCTTGAGTTTGGCTTGAGAAAGCTCTTCTTGAAGTTCAACTATAAGCTTTTTCCCTTCTTCGAATAGAGCCATGGACTGCTCCAAAGGGAGAACCTCGCCTTCAATCTTGGCGACGATCTCGTTCAGGCGTTCAAGACGCGCCTCAAAACTCTTTTTATCTTCATTTGCCATTTTCGGGGCACTCCTTCTTTTCTATTCTTGATGTAATTATACCATCCGCTAGGCGGGTTTTCATTGTTTGGCCGATTTCCAATTGCTTCGCCGATGCTATCACTTTCCCCTGCTCATCTTCTGATATCGCATAACCGCGATTCAATACAGCATAGGGATTCAATGCAGATAGGCGACCCTGCAAAGCTTCGACGGAGTGTGTATTTCTTGCCAAAACCGCGCTTATGCCGAGATCGAGGCGCTTGCCGGTTTGGGATAGTTCTTCCAAGCGTTTGTCATACACGGCGCTGGGATTCTCGAAATACGAACGTTTGGCAAGCAAGCCGAGAGTTCTTTCCAAACCCTCTATCTTCGCCTTCATCAAATAACTCAGATGCTCGTCCATATCATCAAGGCCCTGAGCGATTTCTTGGCCATCCGGAGTCGCCGCGACAGCCGCGCCTGTGGGAGTCGAGACGCGCAAATCAGCGACCAGATCGATTAAAGTCACATCCACTTCGTGGCCCACCGCTGCGATTACGGGGCAAGGGAACGCCGCAGCGGCGCGAACCACCGCTTCGTCGTTGAACGCCCCCAAATCTTCGCTAGAGCCGCCTCCGCGGCCGATAATCAATGTATCGAGGGATTTTTCCTTCGCAAGGCCGATCGCCCTCACAATGTCTTTTGGGGCGTCTTGGCCCTGGACTAAGCTCGGGAACACGTATAATTCGACGAGAGGCCAGCGGTTCCCGATATTGACGATGATGTCTCTAAGCCCGGCCGAATTTGCGCCCGCGATGACGCCGATGCGCTTCGGGAATGGGCAAATCGGGCGTTTGCGGTCAGCATCGAACAATCCTTCTTTGGCCAGTTTTTCTTTGAGCTGCTGCAAGCGAAGAAGCTCAGCGCCTTTGCCGAAAAGCTCCATGTGGTCTACGGAAATCTGATAAGACCCACGCGGCGGATAGACCGCGATCTTGCCATGGACGAGCACTTCGTCGCCGTCTTTGGGAACGAAGCTCAGGTAAGCGGTCGCGCTTGCCCACATCACGGCCGAGATAGTGGATTTGTCGTCTTTCAGCGAGAAATAGGCATGGCCTGAGGAATAGACTTTGAAGTTGCTGATCTCCCCACGAAGAAAAATGGAGGAAAATGCTTCGTTTCCCTCCAGGACTCTCTTGATCGCCGTATTCAATTGAGTGACGCTTATGCAGGTCTTTTCATCGAACATTTTCCAAAGTCCTATCGAGGATTGCGTTCACGAATTTGTAGTCGTTGTCGGATAAATAGGTCTTCGACAGGCGAACCGCGATATCGATGATGACGCCTTTATCGACTTCCGGATCGACGAAATAGTAATGGACGTAGGACAGGATGAGGATGGCCTGCTCCACGCGGTTGAGGCGGTCGAACGTCCACTTCCTCATGTTCGCATTGAAGCGGTCGATGGCCTCTTTCTCATGCTTGATGGCCATGATGAGGCAGGCCTTTATGAAATAGTCGCACTCCTCATAGGGGAGCTCGCATAGATTGGATACGGTTTCCTCGACGTTGAAGAGCTGGCCCATCGATTGATAGGTCAGGAAATCGTAAATCGCGGTCATAGCGGTCTTCTGCAGTGAGTTCCTGCTATTTCCGGGGTTTTCAATGATCTCTTCCATCGTGGTCCTTCCTTAGGGCGCGGATATATTAGCACATCCACGCGCATATAGAGAGGGCAAATCGCCTTATTTGGAGCGACGCTTCTCCTCCTGAAGCTTTTTCTCGGCGCTTTTGTACATCGCGAAGCCGAAAGCGTATCCGCCGATGAGAATGACATGGATGATGATCGAGACGATGGATCCAAGCGCCATCTCAGGCAGGCAAAGCAAAACGATTTCGACGATCAGATCCGCGACATAAAGCCCGGAGCCGACCAGATAAAAAGCCAAGGTGCCGCGGGCGGCCCTCAAGGCCAAAAGCACGGACAAGGCAAGCAGGACAAGCGAATAGACCAACGCCGAATGCTGGAAAGCGACATAATGGGCGAACAATCTTGCGCCCGCCAAAGTCAGGCCGGCCGAAAACGGGGCTCCGAAAATGCTCGCCACCGCCCAGAAAGCCGAAAGCAAAGCGGGCACCATGATCAAAACCGCTATTTTCTGATAGGCGATGAGCCTCGTTTCGAAACTGGACGACTGAGATTTTGCCATACATAGAAAAAGAGGCGGACTAGCCGAACCTCTTTACATTGATTTTGACGTCGTAAGGAACCGTGTCGCACATCAATGAGATGGCCGACGCGACTTCCTCTTGGATCTGCCTGCACACCTTTGTGACGGGGACTTCGGAGTTCGGAGCGATGATGACATCGATCTTCACGACCGCTTTCCCTTCCTTGTCGAAGCTCACCCTCACTCCCGAATCAATCGTGAAGGGAACCCTGCGCGACGAAGAAACCTGCGCTCCGCGGACCGTCGAAACGGCCGAGGAGGCGATGGAGGCGATGGCTTGACGGGAAATCCCCATCGCGCCCTGCCTAGAGTAATTGTTGATCAGGATGTAGTCGCGGGTGCTCATGGCAAATATTTTACTTTTGGGCGTAGAAATTGGCAACCTTCTCCGCCACCGCTTCGGGGGTGAACCCGAATTCGGCCAAGACGGCGTTGCAGGGTCCGGATTCGCCAAAGCGGTCGACGCCGATATGGAAGGCGGTCAGATCGCCCCAGCCAAACGTCGCGCCCATTTCGAGCGAAATGCGCTTTTCGCGAGGCAGGGAGAGGACTTTCTTCTGGTAATCCGCGGGCTGAGCGAGGAAACGTTCCATCGACGGCATCGAGATGACTTTGACGTTGATGGATTTTTCCTTCAAGAGCTTGGCGGCGTCGATGGCGAGCCCGACTTCGGAGCCGGTGGCGATGATCTCGAGATCGGCTTTGCCTTCGCCATAGACCTCATAGGCGCCGTATTCGACCAAGGCACGGTCGGATTTTTCAAGCGTCGGGAGGTTCTGACGTGACAAGATGATCGCGCTTGGGCCATTGCGATGGGCAAGGGCCGCGTCATAGGCGCCTTGCGTCTCCTTCATATCGGCGGGGCGATAGACGGTGACGTTGGGCATGGCGCGGAGCATTGCAAGATGCTCGATCGGCTGATGGGTCGGGCCATCTTCGCCGACGGCAAGGGAATCGTGGGTGAAAAGGTAAATCGCGGGCAGATTCTGCAAAGCGGCCATCCTGATGGCGGGTTTGCAGTAGTCGGCGAAGACGAAGAAGCAAGCGCCATAGGCGAGCAATCCGCCATGGAGCAGGATGCCGTTCATCGCGCCGGCCATGCCGAATTCGCGGATGCCCCAGCGGACATCTTTGCCGCTCGGGTTGGCTCTAGAGAAGGCTGTGACGCCTTTGACATCGGTCTTGGTGGAGCCGGCAACGTCGGCGGAGCCGCCAAAGGCGAACGGGAAGGCGGCATGGAGTGCCGCAAGGCATTTGCCAGAGCTGTTCCTGGTCGCGTCTTTCTCTTTGATTTCGACGCCGGACCAATCGATGCGCCTGCCGCCGAGGTCTTTCTTGAAGGAATCCAAGAAGAGCTGGAACTCCTCGGGATGCGCTTTCGCATAGGCGGCTTGGCGATCCATATAGGCGGCATATGCTTTGGCGCCGCGGGCTTTGAAGCTTTCGGCGAAGCAGTCATAGACTTCCTGGGGAACGGTGAATTCCGGATATTCATAGCCATATTGCTTCTTGGCATATTGGCCGTCTTCCACTCCTAGCGGGGAACCGTGGGTCTTGCAGGATCCGGCATTTTGGGAACCATATCCGATGGTGGTATGGATGATGATGACGGTCGGGAAGGCAGTGCTTTGCTTCGCTTTCGCGATGGCTTTGCTGATGGCGGAGACGGAGTTTCCGTCTTTGACATCGATGACTTCCCATTCGGCCGCGAGGAAGCGGGTCTTGGCGTCTTCAGTAAGCGAATCGCTGGTAGGGCCATCCAGGGTGGAACCGTTCTCGTCATAGAACATGATGAGTTTGTTGAGTTTGAGATGGCCGGCCAAAGAGATGGCTTCTTGGGAAATGCCCTCTTCAAGGCATCCGTCGCCGCAAAGAACATAGGTATAGTGGTCCATGATCTCGGCGCCATCGGGATAAGAGGCGGCGACTGCGCGCTCGGCGATGGCCATGCCGACGCCTTGGGCAATGCCTTGTCCCAAAGGACCGCCGCCAGCATCGACGCCCGGAGTGACGCCGACTTCTGGATGTCCTGGGGTCTTGCTGTGGAGCTGACGGAAGGACTTGAGGTCATCCATGCTGACGCCGTAGCCGGCAAGATGGAGCATGGAATAAAGAAGCGCGGACGCGTGGCCGGAAGAGAAAACGATGCGATCGCGAGAAACCCATTCGGGATGCTCTGGGTCAGAGACTAGATGATCGCGGAAAAGCGCAAGCATCGCAGGCGCTGCGTCTAATGCCATGCCGGGATGGCCGGAGTTGGCCTTGTTAATCTGATCGATGACCAAGCTCCTGATGGCTCCGACAACAAGTTTTTCATCGGCTTTCATTGGTTTAACTGATTCCATTTTGGTTCCCCCTATTAGTAGTTTTTCAGTTAATAATTTGTATATTTTAATATATT
>CAMORJ010000048.1 GCA_946623775.1 uncultured Bacillota bacterium
GGCGAAGCCTTTCCACCGCTTTCGATTTGATTGAATTTCTTTCTTGGGGCATGTTGCTTTACAAATTATATCGCCATCTTTTTTCGCTGCGCATAAAAACCCGGAGGAAAAACATAATTGGTTCCATGCGCACGCGAGAAGCAATCGCCGCGCATTGGCTAGACGCGTTTGGCTTTTCGATGCATCGGGCTTTTTGGCTGCCCTACTTCTTGGCGTAGACGTTCCAATCGGGAACTTCCTGCCCGTCTTCTATCAAACCGAGGAAGAACTTCATTTTCTGGGGCGTATCCAATAGCCTGACGGGCTTGATTTGGTTGGAGCTCGATCCTTTCAGCAGCCTGAATTCCCTCCACAGGGCGTGGGTTTCCTGCTGCTGAATCAATACAAGGGGCGTGCCGATGCTCTTTCGCAGGTCGGCGATGAAATGGTATTCGCCGTTGACCTCGGAGAGAATCTTCCCAAACATCCTGCCATAGGTTCCGTCTTTGTCGATTTCCATGGGCTGATCGGGCTCTAAAAGCAAGACGTAGCGCGATACATCCGAATTGGTATCGACGTAGAGGCAATAGTCGTTGAAATCGACGTGCAGGGAGTCGCTTAGGCGCTTCACCGCTTCGGTGAGTTGTTCTTCGGTCACTTTCTCGGCGGCGATGTTCGCCAATTGGCCTTTGCGGTACGCGAATGTTATAAGCGGCATCTTGTTGTGGAATCCGAGGACGCGGATGACGTCTTTGATGCGATAACGGTAGAACCCGCATTGGTTGGTGATGATGATCTCGTACTCCTTCCCCTCCTCCAACTGGTCGATGGTCAATGTGTCCGCATCGCCTTCCGCGGCGTCCGCGGGCAGGAATTCGAAGAAGCAGCTATCGGTAAGAGGGGTGAAGCGCGGGTCATCCGAATCGGTGGCGGTCGCGAAGATGCCTTCGCTTGCGGCGTAGGCGCAGTAATCGATGAGCGCATCCTCGCCCGCGTATTTCTTGAATTTCTCGCAATAGGGGGAGAAGGTGGCGTTCCCGATCCCGCAGGCCCAGCTGAATTTCGGCCATAGCCTCGGGATGATCGGCGTATCGAAGCCTTCTTGGAAGATTTTCCTCAGCTCCGCCGCCCTTTCCGGGTTTTTCTTGACGTATTTCATCATCGCGGGCCGGGATTCCGGCTCGCATACTTCTTCGTTGATCGTGCCATTCTCGATGTCGTCGCAGATCATCTCCCAGTTCTTTTTGATGTAATTGAGCATGTCGACGAAATTCGTCATGAAGGCCGCGAGGAAGAAGACGAGGTCGCGGTCTTCTAGGGCGAAGCGCGCCTTCATGTAGTTCATGTTCATTCCCCCGATGGGGAAAAGGACGGGGTCCGGGGAGGTCAGGAAGAATGGGAACAATCTCCTGAAATGGCGGGACAATGCGCCCGTGACGGTGCCTTGCGGCGTGCCGTCTTCGGCGATGGTGAGCTCGGTTTCCGCCATATTGAGCCCCTTGCCCCAGGGGACGTGGGCGCCATGTCTTTCCCTATAGGCGCGGTCGGCCGTGGCCTTGATCCTTCCGAAGGCGTATTTGCCGTATATCTCCATCGACTGGCGGGTGACGGGTATCATCTTTTGGGCCCCGATGGTGCCGGAGGTCTCCGCGTATTGGATGACGGGATAGGAGGTGATCAGGTTCTTTTCCTTGCCCTTCATCATCCTCTCGATGTAGGGGGAATAGGCATCGTAATCGGTAAGCGGAACCCTTTTGCGGTATTCGTCGATCGATTTTATTTCGGCGAATCCGTACTTTCTGCCGTATTCGGTATCGGCGTTGTCCTTCAATATCCTAAGAAGCAATTCCTCGTTGGCCCTTCTTGGGTCGAGGGTGCTTCTTTCGATATCGCGCAAGGCTTTCTTGCCCTTGGCGATCAATATCCAATCGATCAAGGCGATGATGGGTTTCATTGCTTTGGCCTCGCTTTATCGATTGGGGACGCCGAAAAATGCCTATCTGGGAAAGTGCCGTTGACGCGATAGGCATTCATGGATTCCATCTTATTTCTGCAGGCCGCATCTGCGGAATCTCAGCCACCACACGAAGAATAAAACCCAGTATGGAGGCAAGACGAACACATAGATGAGGACCGGGAAGACGACGACCCAGGGCTGCTCGACCAATGCCGGCAGGATGCATAGGAAAACCGAGAGGGCGGAAAGCAAGACGCCCCAGGTTATGCGCGCGTTGCGGGAAGAGATGTATTGCTGCTTCGTGTAACGGTATTTCGGCTTGGCCGGGGCTGGTGTGGCTTCGACGTCCGAGCTAGGCGAAGATGGCCGTCCGAGGTTCTCCGCTTTGACGGCGCCTTTCGCGGGGGCTTTCGATGCGGGGTCGGATGGCTTGGGCTCAGGCTTCGGCCGCGGTTTGGGCTCGGGTTTTGGTTCTGGCTTCGGTTGAGGCTTGGGCTCTGGTTTTGGCTCTGGCTTCGGCTCGGGCTTTGGTTTAGGCTCAGCGGGCTTTTTCTTGCCGCTGATGATGCCTTTCACGAAAGAGGCCACCGCTTGTTTCGCCGCCATGAAGGTGCGCTGCTTGTTCAAATCCTCGAGGAAATTCTCGAACGCGATGCAGCGACGGAGGGAAACCGAAAGCTTGACGTGCTTTCTTTTCGCGTAATCGATCTCGTCCAATAAGGCGTCCATATCGTCCGGGGTATAGCGCTTGGCTTCCTCGTAACGGTGGGCGAATGCGGATTCGTAAGAATAGATCTGGTCGCGGCAAATGGCCATTTTCCGGGTCAGTTCATCGCTGTTTTGGACGGATTGGGCCGCGAGGTATTTCTCCATCGCGTCGTAATAGCGGATCTCGCCCATGGCGGCATCGCCCTCTTTGATGAGCTCCTCCGCCGATTGCGGCTTGTCGGAATCGACATGCTCCTGGGGCTTTGGCTCTTCTTCACGCTCCTGCGAATGGTTCGCTTCCTCGATCAAGGCGTAAAGGCGGGTCATCAATAGGTCGCCCTGCTCTTCGCTTGCGGCGTCGATCCATTGCAGCCCATCGAAGAAATATTTGAATTTGATGGAATTCTCGACCTCCTCGAGGCGATACTCGAGGCGGCACTTTTTGCCGAGTTTCTCGGCGACGTCGAGCTCCCATTGCACGTCGCGGGAGAGCATGCAGGCATGGGATGCGAACACCAGGATCACGGAGCAAGAGGCGATGGCCTGCTCGATTCCGCGGCGGTAGCTATCGATGTCTTTGGGCAGGTTGCGTTCGCTGTACCAGCAGGTGAACCCCTGCTCCGACTCCATCCTGGAGATGAGGGGGAGCAGCCTTCCGATGTCGGAATGGGAATGGCAGATGAAGATGTCCCGCGGCACGTTCGCGAAGAGGTCGTTCTCCCTTTCGCGCTGAGCCAAGGCATCTTCGACCCTCAGGCGGTATTTCTCGTATTCGCCCTGCTTTTCCAGGAAATCGATGACCTGCGTCTTATCGTCGTAATCCATCGCGTCGATAAGGTGCGGATAGATGAATCTCTTCTCGTGCTCGGTAAGGGTTTCCTCGGCGAGCTTGGCTAGGTAATTATGGTAGATCCTGCGGTTGTTCTTCCTTTGGAGGAAGCGCAGCAAAAACAATGCCTTATGGTCTTCGGGCAGCACTTTCAGGATCTCCCTGCAATAGGAGCAAAGCGCCTTCCTGTCGGGGAATTCGGTCGCCATTTCCTGCAAAAGCAATGCGCGGAGATTGCCTAGGTCAATGGCTTCGCCCATCTCCTCTTGCTTTTGCAGAAGCTCTTCGAGCTCCGCCATCTTGTCTTCCTGAAGCATCGCGCCGCAGGTCTTGCAACGCCAGACCCCATCCTCCAGGACGAGGTTGGATTCGTTGCATATCGGGCAACTTAACACTTTCAGCATAAATCGAAATCCCCCCGGTCAATCGATGCGGACCCCGCCTCGATAGACCTCCTTGATGGTGCCTCCGCCGATCATCTTGTCGCCGCAATAGATGACGGCCGCCTGTCCCGGCGTGACCGCTTCCACGGGGTGGAGGTAACGAAGTCTTACGATGCCGTCTTGCTTTTCAAGTAAGCACGGCTGATCTGATTGCCTATAGCGGAACTTGACCCCGACTTCTAGGGGCGAGCTTGGCAAGTCGATCAAAAGGTTCACGTCCTCCAATACGCATTCGTCGCTTTGCAGCAGCTCGCGATGCGATAGCTGGGCGACGTAAAGGATATTGTTGACGACGTCTTTCCTATAGACGAAATAGGCGCCTTCCTCATTCCCTTTGACGCCTCCGACCCCAAGGCCTTTGTGCTGGCCGAGGGTGTAATACATGACGCCTTGATGGCGCCCGATGACTTTTCCCGAGACCCCATCGACGATATCGCCTTCTTTGGCGGGAAGGTAGTTCTGCAGGAACTGCTTGAAGTTCCTCTCGCCGATGAAGCAGACTCCGGTGGAGTCCTTTTTGTTCATGACGGAGGTGAGGTCCAATTCGTGGGCGATGCGCCTGACCTCGGTTTTGTCGATCATCCCTAGTGGGAATAGGCATTGCCCGATCTGATCATGGCTCAGCTGGGAGAGGAAATAGGTCTGGTCCTTGCTGAGGTCATGGGCTTTGTGTAGAAACGGGATTCCTCCGGGCTCATCGACCCTTTTCGCGTAGTGGCCCATGGCGATCATGTCGAATCCCTGCCGCTTAGCGAATTCCAAAAAGGAATCGAATTTGATGTATTTGTTGCACAGGATATCGGGATTGGGGGTCCTGCCCTTCCTGTATTCGGAGAGGAAATAGGAAAAGACGTTGTCCCAGTATTCCTTGACGAAGTCGCTCCTTAGCAACGGAATGCTTAGTTTCTCGGCGACTTTGACGGCGTCTTGGTAATCGACTTCCTGCGGGCATTGGCTCGCGTTGACGTTGGGATTGCCCAGATAATCGTTGTTGGCGAGGCTATCCCAGTTGCGCATGAAGCCGCCTGCGACCTCATAGCCCTGCTGCTTCAACAGATAGGCGGCGATGGCGGAATCGACCCCGCCGCTTAATCCCACTAAGACTTTCATCGGAACAGATCCTCCGAATCCATGATGATGGTGGTCGGCCCATGGTTGATAAGAAAGACCCTCATGTCTCCGCCGAAGACCCCCTCTTTGACCTCAGGGCATAAGGATTTCAAGATCGCTGCGAACTTTTCGTATAGGGGCAACGAGATTTCCCTTGGGGCGGCGGCGACGAAGCTTGGGCGGTTGCCCTCCTTCATCGAGCCATATAGGGTGAACTGGCTGACCAGAAGAATCTGCCCGCCTACGGAAGAGACGCTTAGGTTGATCTTGCCGCTTTCGTCCTCGAAAACGCGCATCTTGGCGATCTTTTCCGCCATTTTGCGTGCTATTTCCTCGTTGTCGGAGGCCGTGATGCCAAGCAGCACCAAAAGGCCTTTCCCGATGGAGGAAACCTCTTTTCCGCCGATGCTGACGGATGCTTGGTCGACTACTTGGACTACGGCTCTCATGGCTAATGGATGTATTTATGGATGATCGGGGTGTAGGGAACGGGCTCGTCGTTGATGACGAATGCGTTCTCCAGCATCTCCAAAGCATCCGAGATATCGGACATATTGGTATGGGCGATGGCGAGGATCTCCCCCGCTTCGACTTGGTCGCCCCTCTTCTTCTTGAGGATGACGCCGGCGGACATGTCGATGACGTCGTCCATCGTCTTGCGTCCGGCGCCGAGCTTCATCGCGGAGACCCCGACGGACAAGGAGTCGATGCGATGGAGGTATCCGCTTGCTTTGGCGTAGATCGGTATCTGCCTTTTCGCCAGCGGGAATTTCTCGGGGTGCTCGATGTAGGAGGAATCCCCGCCTTGTGCAGCGAACATCTCGACGAGCTTGCGGAAGCCGCTGCCATCGGCGATGGCTTTGGCGATCATCTTCTTGCCGACTTCAAGGTCCGGGGCAATGCCTGCCTGGGTGAGGGAAATCGCGCCTGCGTTGATGGCGAGCTCCTCGAGGTCTTTCGGGCCATGGCCATGCAAGGTCATGATGGCTTCCTTGACCTCCAAGGAATTGCCTACCGCGCAGCCAAGGGGCTGCTCCATATCGGTCAATATGGCGCGGGTATCGCGGCCGAGCGAATTGCCGATTTCGACCATCGCGCGGGCCAATTCCTCGGCGCGTTCGATGGTTTTCATGAATGCGCCCGAGCCGAATTTGACGTCGAGCAAGATGGCGTCGCTTCCCGCGGCGAGCTTCTTCGACATGATGGAAGAGGCGATCAGCGGGATGGATTCGACGGTTGCGGTGACGTCGCGGAGGGCGTAAAGCTTCTTGTCGGCGGGGTCGACTTCGGCGGTCTGGCCGATGACGGCGATGCCGATGCGGTTGACCTGGTCGATGAATTCCTGCTCGGAAAGCCCGATCCTTGTGCCGGGGACGGATTCGAGTTTATCCAATGTTCCGCCCGTATGGCCCAATCCGCGTCCGCTCATCTTGGCGAGCTTTGCCCCGCATGCGGCGACGAGGGGGCCGAAGACCAAGCTGGTTTTGTCCCCCACTCCGCCGGTGCTGTGCTTGTCGACTTTGACGCCCGCGATCGAAGAAAGATCGATGGTGTCGCCGGAATGCATCATGGC
The DNA here is from genome assembly GCA_946623775.1 of uncultured Bacillota bacterium. Taxonomy (GTDB): domain Bacteria; phylum Bacillota_I; class Bacilli_A; order RFN20; family CAG-826; genus Alloenteromonas. Next base: position 6,600 of record CAMORJ010000048.1, read on the forward strand.
ATCGGTCAGATAAGCGGTCTCCTGCTTGTCCATGCCCCTGAAATAGATGGCCATGGTGAGGGCGCTTGCTTGGTAATCCGGGATCTCTCCCTTGGAATACCCTTTGACGAAGAATTCGATTTCGTCTTTGCTAAGGCGATGTCCATCGCGCTTAGACTCAATAATGTCTACCATTCTCATGGCATTAAATATACGCGTGTGCGCATTTTAAGACAAGCGCGCCCGCTACTTATCGGCAAGAGAGTGCCCATGGGGAACGCAAGATAGGCATATTAAGCGGAATGTGTTTCGCGGTATCGTAAGTTAACTAAAGCGGTTGGACCCTCCACCGGCAAGGAACCGAATCATGAAGAAAAACTCTCTTTTGCTGTTAAGCATCCTCGCCTCGTTCTCCCTTTCCGCCTGCGGACAGGCCGAGGCCTCGAAGCCCCTTTCCCCCGACTCTGCGCCATCGAGCTCCGAGGAAGAAGGCCCAAAGCCCATCAACGTATTCGTTTTATCCGGCCAATCCAACATGGAGGGCAATACCCAATTCGACGATGGCCACGGATATCTTGCCGATGCCTTGGAAGAGCTTGGCATCGACGATGCCGACTGCTGCTACGAAGGAATTCCCGAAGTGCAGACGAGCTTCTATGAAGGCGGCGCATTCAAAATCGATATGGGCGGCCTGCGCGGATCGAACGAAGAAGACATCAAAGCGGGAAAATTCCTCGACACGGTCTTAGGAATGGGCGCCGACGAAAAGCAATTCGGCCCCGAAGTCGGAGCGGCTTATGCCTTGCGGAGCCATTGCAGCGAGGAAGAGCCGATCTACTTCATCAAAGCGGCGTTCGGAGGCTCCGGATTCACGGGAGGCGGCTTCAGCAAATGGTGCTGGGACATCAACTCCAGCAGCAGCCTCTACACCGACCATCTGAAGATGTTCGTCGAGAATAACCTCCGCCTCATCGAGGAAATCGAGGGCAGGAAGCCGACCTTGAAAGGCTTCTTATGGCATCAGGGCGAGAACGATGCATCCCGGAGCAACGCATTGAAATACCACGACAATCTCTCCGCTTTGGCGGGGAAATTCCGCGAGGATTTCGCAGATTACGCGATCGACGAAGACGGCGATAACATCGCCTTCATCGACTGCTATATATTCGATAAGGGCGATAGCGATTCATCGAAATTGCCCTCCAATGTCACCGTCGCCGAAATCAAGATCCTCAACGGCGCCAAGATGGAATTCAGCGAGGAAAGCGACATGAATTTCATCATCAATTCCTCTTGGCAATACGATGGCGGCATGTGCCTTCAGGTCAACGAAAGCGCCTCCGGCGTCGATCATGGCGGCGTCGGCGGCCAGCATTATTGGGCCAGGGACATGTTCCGCCTTGGCATGGCCTATGCCGATGTCATCCTCGAAAACGGGTTGCTGGATTAGCCTTTCGCTTCAAGAAGCGCCTTTACTAAGGCGTTGCTTGCAAGGATAATTTCAGCGATGGATTTCATTGATTCCCTCTCTTCATATTACGATTCCCCCTTCTTGGAGAACCTTTCCTCCGCTTTGCGGAAAGAGCCCACCCACTGCTTGTTTTTGAATCCTTGCAAAATGAGCGAGGAGGCTTTTTCGTCGCTTTATCCAAAGGTCAGGAAGCATCCTTTGGTCCGCGGGGCGTTTTATTACGACAAAGCCGAATACGATTTGGGGAAATCGTTCTTCCATGACGTAGGCGCTTTCTATATCCAAGACGGCTCGTCGATGCTGCCTGGCTATTTCCTATCCAAATATCTTCACGAAGGCTCGTTGATTCTTGATTATTGCTCCTCTCCTGGAGGAAAAAGCATCGATTGCGCCTTCATGAATCCGTCTTCTTGCATACTTTCCAATGACCTTTCGCACCCCCGTCAATTGATCACTTCCAAGAACATCGAAAGGCTTGGTTTGGGCAATCTTTCCATCGTCTCCGGCGATTTGGCGAAAGCGAAAGGATGGCTGGAGGGGAAATTCGATGCGATCATCTTGGACGCGCCGTGCTCAGGCTCTGCGATGATGCGCAAAAACGAGGAGGCCGAAGCCGATTGGAACATGGGCAAGGTCCTGGCCCAAGCTAAAATCCAGAAAGAGCTATTGGACCTTGCGTTCCGGTTCCTGAATTTCGGCGGCTATGTCATGTATTCGACCTGCTCCTTCTCCTATGAGGAGGATGAAGGCGTGATCCTGGATTTCCTAGCGCGCCATGAAGACGCCGAAATCGTCCCATTGCCCGTTTCCGATGGCCTATATTGCCACCCGTCTTTGCCAGGATCGCTCCACGCCTTCCCGCATCTATTCGAAGGCGAAGGGCAATTCCTTTGCCTAATCAAAAAGAAAGGTTACCCATTCCATAGCACCCCATCGTGGAAAACCGATAAAGAGGCTGAGAGGCTTTGCAAGGGCTTTGGGATCGAAATCCCATCCGGATTCCAAGCGCTCATCAAGGGTGATTCCCTATATTTGGAACCTGAAAATCTTGGGTTCGCCTCTTCCTTGCCGCTTTCGCTGATCCGTTTGGGAATCAAGGCGCTCGACCTTAGCAAGCCCAGCAATCCGATTCCCGATTTGCATTACGCAAGGACACTTCAAGCGCCCGCTTGTATACCTCTTAATATAGAAGAAGCGAAGAAGTATTTGCGGGGTGAGGCTTTCCCTCTAAAGGGGCCTAGCGGATTCGCGGTCGTCTCCTATTTCGGTCTGCCCTTAGGATACGTCAAAATCGCAGGCGGCATCGCGAAAAACCATTATCCGAAAGGCTTGAGGAGAGACTACGGTTTGCCGTCTTTCAGCAATTAATACAATTTTTTCATGGCGCGATTCAACAATCGCCCTATTTGCGGTAAAATTGGCTTGCGATTAGGCGTTGGACCAGTCGCGAATTCTTTTAGAAAGGAACTTGCGTTATGAAATTGAAATCCGTCGTTACCTGCCTTTTGGCCTCTGCCGCTTTGGTTGGCTGCGCCATGAGCGAAACCGCCGATGGCGCCAAGAAAACCCTCACCGAAAAAGGCTATTCCGTCTCCATTGTGGGCGAGGAGGAATACAAGAAAACCAACCTCTCCCAGAAGATCGAATGGGACGCTTCGATGAAGAGCTACATGACCGCCGCGAACGAGAAAGAGCACAACTACATGTTCGCTTGGTATTTCGTCTCCATCGACAAAGCGGACAGCTGGAATGAATCGAACCGCTTGAAGCTGGTCGATATCACCGTCGCCGACGAAGACGCCGAGCTCACCATGGGCATCCACAACAACTGCGTTTGGGTAGGCACCAAAGATGCCGCCAAAACCGTCGGTTATACCATGGCCTGATTTAGGATCATCGATCCGAAGCGCTCCACTCTGGGGCGCTTTTTCATTTTTGGTTTAGAAGCATGTCGATGACGCGGTGATAATCCTCAGGGTTTTCGATCCGCATGATGGTCGTGATCCTGCCGCCTGCGTCTTTGCTGCTGGCGCCGCAATGGAAGATGGTCTCGCCTTCGAAACCGTAATCTATGACTACGTAACGGTCATGAACCCTATGCCTTGTCGGCTTCAAAGTGATGCTAAGTTCTGTATCGGAACGGAAATCATCCAAATGCGATTGGGAAATCCCGTTTTTGGCGACGTTGTCAGAGATAATCGTGATAGAGACGCTTTTGGGACAAGATTTAAGCATTTCCAAAGTTTTTAATCCTATATAGTCATCAATTAGAATGATGGAATGCTTTGCCGTCGAGTAGATGGATTGATACGCGATGTCCGCTTCCACTTTGCAACCATCGAGGATGAGGAAATGCTTCTGCATAGATGGATCCACGAACCCTTCCATTATGGTGTCGATTTTGCTCTCGGCGTTTTGGATACGTTCATCAATGGCATTAAAGCGAGATTCGATATAGGGGTTTGTATTGACAATTGTTCCATGGTTTTCAATAATGATATCTTTCATCTTTTTGAAGGCATCGATTAAGGCGATGCTTTGATTCGTCGCCAGGTCGCCTTTGAGGATTGTCATCAGCATATAGACGCCCTGTTCGGTGAAAACATAAGGGAGATAAGTGCGGCCTCCTTTGACGCCAAATTCCTGCATTAAAGGCATCGGGGTCACAATTTGTGACCTCGATATTTGGGCGATTTCTTCATATGTGATTTGAAACATATATCGCTCTGGAAATTTCGCAAGATTGCGTTTCACTTGCTGATTAAAAGTTTTTGTTGTGTACCCATAAATACGAGCCAGATCAATGTCCAAAATGACCTTTTGCCCGCGGATGGTGTAAATCATCTTAGAAATTGTTTTTTGCGTAATTTCTATAGATGTAATTGAATTACTTTCAGTGTCCATTGTTGTTTTTCCTCTGTGATATTTGTGGTTGAAATCAACTCTTGGCTTCGGCTAGAAAAGGAGAATCACCTATTAGAAAAAAATTGCGAATAGCGATTTTAAACTCGTTCGAGTCGGAAGGATTTTTCGTTGCTTGAAAACGATTTTGACCAACGATTTTCGTGATCAACAAAGTGTATTTCAGCCCGTTTTTTGGCATCGAGGTCACAAATTGTGACCGCAATAAATTGAATTTTTGACAATAGTTCGGCTTAACACTTCAACCCTTCAAATCAAAGCGGAAAGCTGTTTTCTCTGTCTTGGCGAATCGCGAGAATCAATCATATCTCATTGAAATGTCATGGTTGTTCAACCACGAATCACCGATTTTATAGTTGACGGAAATTAAATTTTTATTTTGCTGACTAAATCCTATTGCATCATTTGGTCTCGCGTAACCAAATATTGCTATTCGCGGAAGGATTGTCCAAAACCCTAAAAGCGGAGCTGGCGAAGGTTCGGTCTCCGCTGCAAGGACCTAGACATTCGCATTATATATGAAACGGACATTGTTTTGGGTTTTCGTGAGCCATCCATTACCAATTTTTTGCTTTGCAAACGATTTTTAAGGAAAGCGGTGTCCGACAATGATAAAATT
>CAMORJ010000049.1 GCA_946623775.1 uncultured Bacillota bacterium
AATCTATTTAACTAAAGCTTTCAAAGGGTTTTTGGTTCCAATACCGTTAAAAACGATAAAAGTCATCCAAACGGCTTATGTATTTTTGTGCAAATCAATTTGTTACAAATCAATTTGTACTATTTTGCGTCAATCGCTTTGTAACATTTGTTACATAGTGATTTGCAAAGCAAGGGCGCGGCCTTCGCGTCAATAAACAAAAGGCGGGGTTTGACCCGCCTGATGTTGTTTATTGATTCGCGATGGAATCGTAGAGGTTATTGATTTTGGCTTCGAAGTCTTCGATCGACATCGTGACGCCACCAGAGAGAAGCGTGATCCATACCTGGGTGCTCACTCCGCTTAGGTATGCGTTGATTTCGAACAATAGGTGGATGCTCTTTATCTCATCGACGGTCAATCCCCAGGCATTCTCGTCTTCCCCAACGAGTTTGGAGATGACGCTTGCGATGATGGAGTAATCGACGCTTGAGGACAAATCGCTTACCTTGTCGTATTTCTCGTCTCCTAGCTCGGCGCGGAGAAGAGACATATTCAGGGACAACTCGCGCATTGCCCTCGCTAAAGCGAGGATGGATTGGTTATTGAGGTTATTGAGGTCATAGGAGGCGAGGGTCTCTAGGAACGACAAGACGTTGCCCACATCGGTTTTGATGCGGGTCACCTCTGAGGCGATGTTGGAGGGCAGGAACTCTTTCTGGAGGTCGGTCAATGCCTCGTATTCGGCATAGGCGCTGTCCAATTCCTCGATATAGGCCTTGTTGACATAGACGTGGTTGAGCAAGTAGTCCAATCTGGATTTGATGCTTTGGATGGACTCATAGGCCTCATAGACTTGCTTGGCTTCCTCGATATGGGGGGCGTAGTCGAATGTTTTTTCATTGGCTTGGAGCTCTAGAGACAATATCGTGACGAGTTCGTCTTCGGCGTCTCCGCTTCCTTCCTTGAGGTAGCTTAAGGAGGCGCTTAGGGACTTCATCTTGTCGTTTGCCACCCCCACTTCGATTTTGATCTCGCCGAAGTCCTTATAGCTTAGAAGCCTCTTAAGGAGGGCGTAGTCTTCGTTTTCGAACACTTTGTCGATGGAGGACTTGAAGGAGGCGATGATGTCATCGTTCAAGGCGATCTGAACCTTATAGGTCCCTTTCTCGTTGCCTGGGATCTTCTTGAACGACGCGATGTCTTGGTTTAGCCCCGTGACGAGGTTATAGACGTTGATGTTCTTCAATAGCAGATCGGCGAGGTCGGTGAGCTTGTTCTTCATCGCAAGGGGATGGATGCCATCTTGGCTGACGGGCACCCAATAGAACGAGCCATCCCCGTCATAGACGATCTCCAGGGTCTTGAATCCTTTCAGGACGTCCTTGAATTCGCCTAGTTTATCCCCGGCGAGGGTGAGGATGATGCTGGACAAGGAGGAGAATGCCTCATCCGCCTCCAGCTTGGCGCGGAAGTTAAGCAGGTTGTAGAGCTTATCGCTGCTGATGCGGGAGAGGTCGAATGCCACATCGGCGTCTAAATGCAATACGATCGGGGTGCCCAATAGGGTCAAAGTCAGGTCTCCGCCGACGTTGACGCCTTTGGCGAAGTCCAGGTTCTTCAGTGCCCCGAGCATCTCGTCTTTGACGGCCCTTTCCTCATCGTTTATGACGACTTGGGATGGGGTTAGGCCCAGTTTTCCCGCCAAGAAGGCTTCGTTGGGGATGGTGACGCTTTGGTTGACGTTGGAGAATAGGCATTTGCTTTCCTGCGTGACTTCGGAGGCCCCGATAAAAGGCTTTTCGGCATCATAGACCGCGTTGATGGAGTACGAAACAGGGGTGAAGTCCCTCTTCATCGATAAGGTCAGGCGAACGTTTTTGAACTTCGGATAGGAGGATAATCCGCCGTTGTTCTTGAAGTCGACTTTGACGAGGTTGGTGGCGAGCTCGTTGTCCAGGGTATATTCGATGGTCACGACGTCGCCTTTGTCCTCCACGACTTGGGTTTTGACGATGGACTGGTCGTTGAAGACATAGCCCATGACGGTGTATTGGTTCGGGGTATACGAGATTTTGTGGTAATCGGATAGCGTATAGACGTTGTAGTCCTTCAGGTTGTTGCTGACCACGATCTTCTCTTTGTCGGCCATGTAGAATTCGTTCTGGACGTTCATCAGGGCCGAGGTCGAGTCGTCTTTGGAGTAGAAGGTGTTTCCTAGCTTATAGGTGATGCTTGTGTACTTGATGTCGTAATTGAAGAACATGACCTTCGCCTTGACGGTTCCATTGGTTTCGGATTCGTAGGAGCGCAGGCCTTCTTTCAGGTAGTAGATATAGGCGTATGCAATCGATTTGTAGTCCTGCTTCTTCAGGTATTCGTCGGTGCTTTTGGCGTTCTTTATGATGGTGGATTCATCTTGGTTGGTTATGGGCTTCTCCTCTTCGCCGCAGCCGGTCAAGCCGAGCGTGGAAGAGCATAGCAAGAGGATTGGGAGCAATCTCTTTTTCATGGGCTACCTCCTTTAAGGTGGGGCTATTGTACCATTTTTGAGGTGATTTACTATGCGCGTGGAAGTTTATAGAATCTTGTTCAGGAAATACGGAAGCTGATAGCGCCAGCTTGGCCAATCGTGGGTGCTGTTTTCGTCCCAAAAATGGAAGTCGATGTTGATGCCTTTGGCTTCGGCGATGGTCTTTAAGGCGTAATTGGATTCGAGGACCAGGTATTCGAATGCGCCTCTGCCCACGACGGAGATCATCTTCTTCTGGTTGTAGATTCCGATGTATGGGTGGTCGGAGGGCATGTTCCTTAGATATGTGACCGGGGAATTGTTGTAGATGTCCTCGTTGACGTAGCCGCTGAAGTATTCTCCGATGTTGTATTGGCCGCTTAGGGAGATGAAGCCGGCGAATAGCTCGGGCCTTCTGAAGAAATTGTTGGATGCATGAGTGCCGCCCATGCTCATGCCGACCAGTAGCGGTTCGCAGGGTCCGCCCTGCTTGCTGTAGATGAAGGGCAGCACTTCTTTGATGATATATTGATGGTACATCTCCAGGTTCCTGCCGGCCTTAGCCTTATCCCAAGATGGGGAGGAAACGGTTTGGTCGTCGTTGGCGTCGACGCAGAAGAGCTTGATCTTGCCTTCGTCCAAAAGCGGGGCGAGGGTGTCGATCATGCCATTGTTATAGAAGTCGTCGCTTTGCTGATTGAGGCAAGGGAAAGCCAAAATAGGCATGCCATAATGCCCATAGATCTTCACGCGCATCTCGCGGTGGAGTCGATCGCTGTACCATGATGCTTCTTCGTATTTCATTGTCGTTTCCGGGCCCCAATTCGTATTGTGGATAATATATACGCGTTAGAGTTTTGCAAAGTAATAAATCCTATTTTTTGAATTATTTAACAAACCGTGTCGTCTTTTGCGGATTTTCCTTCTTTCACTTTCTTAGTAGCGAATATCGATATTATTCGACCATTCCTTAATTTTGCGGATTCAATTGCTTGATTTTGTTATCCAGTTTTGTGAGGTTATAGACGTCATTGATGTCCATTTCCACGACTGGAATGGTGCCTTCTTCCGAACTAGCGAAGGTGCCATCCGCCTTCTTATAAGGGAAGCCGATGGGGCCGTTATATTGGAAGAAGAGCCCTGTGAGGTCACATCTTCTGGTAACCCCGCATCCGCCTCCTGCGGTGGCTTCACCGATCGTCGTGGCATATCCGCCGTTTCTGGCCGCGGTTGGGAAGATATTTCCGGCGGAGAAACTTCCGCCTGCCTGGATGATGAAGTATTTATATTGGGTTTTCCAAGTGTCGCCTTGGCCTCCATAAACGCCATCGGCGTTCAAGTCGGCCTTGTAATGGGCCTCGACGCGGGAACGGGTGATGGAATTGTCGAAGATTATCATCGGATCATCGGTCATGATGGCGGATAGGAACGGCACGAACATGGTGTATCCGCCCGTGTTGTGCCCAACATCGAAGACCACGTTCTTGATGGCCGTGTTCTTTTTGACTTCGTTCAGCGCATAGCAGATGCCTTCGACGAAGTGGCCAGTCATTTTGGAGGTCAAAAACGCATTCACGTCCTCTGTATCTTGAGGGACTTTGTAATAATCGATGCCCTTGAATTCCTTTTTGTAATCGCATGTGAACGAGGCAAAAGATATAACCGCCGTTTCGCCTTGCATGTTCAAGACCGCATTGGCCATGGTGCCAGAAGATCTGGCGTTGCTGACCCTGGCGACGCCATTTTGGTAGCGAGCCTGCCTCTCCCCCATGACACCCGAATACTTGGTGGCCATAGATACGCCTGGATGAAGGGATGAGAAGCCTTCGGAAACCATTGTGTAGTGGGCATCGCCCATCTTTCCGGAGGCGATGAATCTAATCAAAGCGTCTTCATAGGCGGCGACATCCGTCCCCATTAGGGTTTGTTTGATGCCAAGCCGCTCAAACTCGGCGTCGAACGAGGATATCTGAAGCATGTCTTTCAAGCCGTATTGATAATCGAAGTCCATGCACAGCTGATAATATGTCGCTTTCGCCATTGAAGGGGTACGCTGGGCTTGCCTATAGTATCCGCCCGCGGAAAGATCGATGTACTGCGTTTGGGTTTTACCCATGCCTTCCGGAATGAGCTCCGCGACGATAATATCTCCATTTAGCGACCACGTGCCTTTAAAATCGACCGTTTCAAGAAGGTCATCGGTTTTGAAAGTCAGCGTTCCGTTCTGCAGGAAAACGGCCTCGCATTTCACGTCTTGCTTTCTCATGTCTTTCACGGTGGCTTCGAAACGATATGCTTCGCCGTCCTTCGCGGCGACTTTGGAATAGTGAGCCGCGGTGTCGGCGGTTCCTTGGTATGACCAAAGGAAACCCGAATCATTGGAATATGCGCGCACGACGTTCGCGGTTTGGCCGATCAGGGATGCATTATAGAAATCCTTGCCGTTATAGGCGAAAGACGAATGCATGGGGTTCACCAATAAGTGCGTGGCCAAGGAAAATGGCACATATAAATGGTTGTCTTGCTCTACGATTTCCATGTGGTAATCCTGGAGCCTATAAGTGGTCTTTTCCCCTTTAATAAGGAATTTGCTCTTGCCGGTGTCGGTCTTCAAATATTTATATCCGACGCACGGATCCATGAAAGGGCCGCTTTTGCCTTCGGCAATCTCGGAATAAAAGGCATCGCCATCAGTAAGTTCGACCGTTTGTTCGTTAACGTTGAAGACACAATGTCCGCCATAGGTAGAGGTTACGTCATATCGACCGTCCTCCAAGCGAACCATGTTATGGTAGCCTAAAGTCGGGTCGTAGCGGCGGACGTTGCGGAATTCATCCATATCCACGTATGGAACGTCTTCGCAATTCATGTGCCGATAGGTCTTTAAATATGGATTGCTGTTGCTTGCGTCATTCAAAAAGAGGCGGGACGTGGATCGATAAAGACTGATTTTGCGCACTTCCGGGATTGGTTCAGACGAAGATGAAGGAATAGAGGTGGACGAGGGCTCTTCGGGTTCGGTAGACGATGGCGTAGAAGACGCCGGCGCTTCCCCACAGGAAAGAAGAAAAACAGAAGACATCGTCAGCAGGAATCTTGAGAATCTTTTTACGTGGGTTTGCTTCATAGCAAAAGCTCCTTCTTGTGCATTATACGGAGGCAAGCGCCACAATTCCGCCACAAAAGGCCGAACTCATTCTGATTATTTATCTTCGCCTTCAGGCTTTGGCTCTTCGGGTTTTTCTTCTTCGGGCTTGGGAGTAATGACACGGTGCGTCTTTCCGTCCTCGCCCAAATAGGTGTTGTCCATGGATAACGGTTTAAGCTTTCCGCTTTCGATCATCTGAACAACGATTTCCGCAATGTGCGGGTCGAACTGCGTGCCTGCGCAACGCTTGAATTCGCCGATGACCGTCTCCATGGTGAAAGCCGGTTTATAGACCCTCTTGGAAGCCATCGCATCAAAGCAGTCGGCAGCGCAGATGATGCGTGCGACAAGCGGGATTTCCTCGCCCTTCAATCCTTCTGGATAACCAGATCCATCATACTTTTCATGATGCGATTTCGCGCCCTCGACGATGTGTGGAATTGTTGAAATACCCTGCAAAATCCTTGCGCCTCGCGTGGTATGGCTCTTCATAACCGCGAATTCTTCGTCGGTTAATCTGCCAGGTTTGTTGAGGATTTTGTCGGGAATTGCGATTTTGCCGATATCATGTAGCAAGGCGATGTAATAGATGTTGTCGACGTCATGGTCGCTCATTCCCATAGCCTGGGCGATGAGCTTGGAATAGTATCCGACGCGGGTTGAGTGTCCGTTCGTGTATTCGTCCTTCGCGTCGATCGTGCGGGCAATGGCCTGAATGGACTCAACGGTGATGTTCTTGTATTCCAGTTGCTTCCTTAAAGCCTGTCTGGTCTTTTGCCTGATGATCAAGAAAGCGATGCCTACGACAAGCGATAACGCCAGCAAAGCGCTGATGACCCAGAACCAAGCGTGCTCGTTAACTTTCTTTTCTTTGATTAAATGGATGTTAATCTCATTCGACCGCTGACCATATTCATCCACGGCATACGCATGGAAAGCATAATCGCCGCCTGGCAGGTTCGTGTAGTTGATGTTCCTTTCGGAATCCGAGATGGTTTGATAGTCTTTATCAATGCCGTCCATCTTGTAATAAACGGAAAAGCCTTTGTTGGGTCTAAAGCCCAAAACGGATAGGTTAATCGTTACACGGTACGTGTCTTTTGTGATGTTGATGGTGTTTCCAAAGAACGATTTTCCGTCAAGTTCAACGGAGGCCACCCCCACTTTGACAGGCGCCGTCGTGTCTTTGGTTTCGTTGAAATCGTATACATAGATTCCGTTGGTGGATTGGAAGTAATACTTCTGCCCTTCCCTGTCGTAATAGCCAGAGGTGTTGGCGATGATCGGCTGAAGGCCGTTCGTGGAGTCGTAGAACTCGAAGTTCTCAAGACGGTCTCCGTCCAGCGAATCCGCGATATAAATCTGGGTTTGGCTGACGATGACGTATTTGTAGCCGGTGTTTCCGGATTTGTCGTTGTACTCGATTTTGGAGAGCTCAACCAACGAGCCTTTGACGTAAGGAATGGTGATTTCCTTTGAAGCGTATTGCCCGTTTGCCTTCTCCAAACGGAAAAGGCGGCTGTTGAGGTTGTAATAGATATAATCGCCGTCGACCAAGAACTTCAGCCTATTGCCGCTGACGCCTTTGACGGCGGTCGGTATCTCGGTCATCGTCGTGAATTCGTCATCCACCTCAAATAGACCGCCGGTCCTATCGAAAACCAATTTGCCTTGGTTGGATTTATTGATGTAAAGGATGTTGGATCCAACGTGCATGACGGAGAAGTTCGTTCCATCGAATTTGACGATGCCCCTGGAATAGCCCGCGGCAAGATAACCGTCAAAGCTCCTAAGCGACCTCATCGCCTGGGTAAGCGCCAAGTCGGGATCGCCAACCGTTTTGGCGATGTGGGACGAAATATAATCCGCATCGTAAATGGCGACCGCTCCTGCGCTTGGGCCATATTCGACTAGCCCAATGCCCGAAATGGCAAAATAGAGTTTGTCGTTAAACACCTCCACATCCTTCGGCGCGTAAGTGAACACAAACGTCTCGTTGTCGCCGCCAAGAGCGCGCTTTTCCGCTGTTTTCTGGTCGGCATAAGCCTGTATCGTTTCCATCAGGACATTGTCCGGAAGGATCTTGCCCTGATTCATGTCATATAAATAGATATGTAACGCGGAGACGATGTAGAGGATGTCGCCGTATCTCTCAATCGCATAGATGTTCCTATCGAAAGAGGGAGGTTTATCCAACCCTTTCCAAACCTCGTCGTCATAAAGCAATTCAAGCAAGGCGTTCTTGGTGATAATCGATACGCCTGACGCCCCAATGTAGTGGGAAGCGACCCATAGATTGCCCTCATAATCGATCATGAGGTCCACCAATTGGCTCTTGTTTTCCAGGTCACCTGCCGAAGAAGTAACGGGTTCTTCCCCGGCTAAGCTAACGCAATATAGGCCGTTCTCGCATCCGACGAACAGCACTTCGTCGTTAGGTGAATAGAGCATCTTGTTGACTTGGTCGGGAATGACGATGTCACTCAAGAAGCTCCCGGTCTCCATGTTGTAACGGACGACTATGCCCTCTTTTTCGCCGATATAGAGGATGTCGCCGTAGGAATAGATGTCCAAAATGGTTGGATAGAGAAAAATTTCCTTTCCGGTTTCGTCATAGACGCCGGAGTCCAACTGGTAATAATAAGTGCCTCTTTTGGTATCTAGCGCGATTTCATTGACGTTCCCGCTTTCCAATCCCGAAACCTTCTTGGAGGTTTTGTTTTTGGTGTCGTACACCGTTGCGCCTTTGTCTGAAGACGAAACGTACAGCAGGTCATTCACGTCATCCAAAATGATGTCTTTGATGGTCCCAAAGTCCGCATCGATGTGCGAAAACTCGTAGTCCTGATAAACAAACAGGTTATCGGAGGTGGCGACATAAAGCGTGTTCTCTTTCGAGGCAAGGGCGCGGACGTTGATGATCGAATGCTCTACCCCATTCTCGGTGAAACTCTTATATGTCACATATTCCTTGGAGTCGTATCTGGTCAACCCGGAATACTGGGCAATCCAAACATAGCCATCGTCTGTTTGACATAGCGCTTCGGCGCCCGAAACCTCCAAATCGACGGAAACTTCGGTCTTATCGCTCATGAAAGACTTGGATGGGGCCGAGCCCGCTCCAGCGCCCCCCAAGAGGGGAGCCAACAAAGCAAATGCCAGTAAAACGGTTTTCATCGTTGATTAAATTAACTTGTTTAACTTACTGTTCTAGATGATTTTACCACATCGCAGAAGATTTTCATCTAGCGTTCTTATACGCTAGTGAAAGATTGAATGAAATCTGAGATTGCCGACAGCCCGCAGATTCAGTTTTTTGTTTCAACGAACAAAGGTTCATCGGCATCAAGAAAATTAAAAAGAAGCGGGACGTGTATGCGATTTTCATTCAGAATCACGTACATAAAACCATTATCGCCGTGCATTTCAGGCGCAGATGCACCTATGTTGCGCTTCCCGTTTCTCAATGATCCCCTTTTCTTAACGTGTCCTTGGCATAGGGTCCACATTAAAGGCAGCGGTTTTGTTTTATAAATTGATTTGTTCGATTCAAAAAAGTTGGTATGAAAATTACAAAAGGTCGCTTTTTCGGTTCCCTCAGGCTCAAGGCCGCAACAGTCTCAACGTGCCTTGATTGGGCAGTTGGAACATAAGACGCAAGAGGTTGACACTAGGACGAGAACATATTGGGAACATGTTTGCCCAATTGCCAAAGCAGGGGTCTGCTGCTTAGTTGGAACATACGACTCTATTGCGTTCAGGGAACGGCGAAAAACAGACAAACAATAATTCAATTTACAATCAGGGAAAGCTATTCAAAAAACATCTTTTTTAAATCGATGAGGTGCAATTTTGGGTCAGAGGCAGAGAGCAAGCTATCACTGAATCCGGAGGCGGAGAACAAATAGAAGTCAATCGTGCTTAAGTTAGAAAGAGGGGGGACGCTGCAATCTTCTTTCATGCCCCGGTATTCAGCAATACCTTTTGGGCTTTTGGAAAACTTGCATTCGCCGACAAGGCCCTTCCCTTTATTTTCGGCAACGATATCCACCTCAATGCTGCGACCAAGTTTTGAATGTTCGATCCGCATGTTTTGGAACTCTCGAAAAAAACAGGGGAGCATTCCGTTTTTGTTGAGATACGCAAGATATTCCATGCAGCTGGATTCGAATCGCCTTTCGATGAATCGCTCAATCTGTTCACTAAACTCAGCTTCAATGAGAGGGCCGTGCCCGCGTCGAATCCATTCCGCGTTTCGCCACACAAAGCGGTAGTAGAAGGCCAGCATCGGATCGTCGATTCGATAATAAACGTTCCTCTCGGATCGGAAATCAGTCGCCCTTCTTAGCGTTCCACTTTCTACAAGCTCAGCAAGGTATTTCGACACTTTGCTTGTGTCTGTCGAAAACCTTTCGGCCAAGGCGGTGACTGTCTCAACGCCTTCTGAAATCGCAGAAAGCAATGAGGCATATAGGCCGCCAGTCGCAACATCGGAAGTAATCACCTTGCTCGGATCGTCGGTGAACATCGCGGTCCTCTCAAAGAATAGAGCGCGCAAATTTTCCCTAGCGGACTTACTTGGGTCAATCAAGGAAAGATAATAAGGAAACGTTCCCGTGATAGAGAGTATCCGTGCTTTCTCCTTTTGGTCCTCGATTCTCCTAAGCGCGAGACAAGCGTCTGGCCAACCGAACTTGAATAACTTAAGTTGGAACGTGTTCCTTTCATAAAGCGGGGCCTTCGTGTCTTTAATCTCTTTTTCGATAAACGACACGTTTGATCCGGTTAGCAGCAGCATCGATTTTCCTTTCGCAAACCTAAGGTCGATCGCTTTCTGGAGGGCGGATGGAAAGTCAGTGGCTTTTCGTTTGCCGTCCCTGGTTAACACAATGTTGGGGTATTCATCGATTACCAAAACCCCTTTCTCGCTGCCAAAATATTCGGAAATAGCGTCAAAGAAATCAAACCAGTTGCTGAATGTCCCCACATAGGGTGAGCCGGTTTGCTTAGCGAAGTCATGAGAGAACATGGCTCGCAAGTCCCCATCATCGCTATCGGTAGCATAAAAAGTCAAAGACTTCTTATCGGCGACGAACATCTCGACAAGAGTTGTTTTCCCAATCCTGCGCTGCCCATATAGGTATCCAAACTCAAAACGTTCGCTGTTGTACTTGCTTTCCAATAGTGCCAGTTCTTCTTTTCTCCCGATTGCCATACACCACTCCCAATACGGAATACATTTTCAGGGAATACGTATTCCCTATAATTATATCGCTTACTCTTATTCTTTCAATGGCAAAGCGGATCGTTGCCTGTTCACCTTTGACCAACAGCAAGCGGTAAGCCATCGGTTTTTTTGTCAATTTTATTTCGATGGCGTCTCAGGAATCCACATGTCAACAGTGTTGGAAAATCGAGGGGGTCGCATCACCAAGGAACGCGTTTCTTGCAGAAGTTTTCGAAAAAGGCGCAGGCTTAAATGTCCTGATCGCCGCCAAGAAGAAGCATATTCTCAAATCGAGGAAGCCACCAATCGCGATATCCAGCGCGCGA
>CAMORJ010000050.1 GCA_946623775.1 uncultured Bacillota bacterium
GATGTCCCAGAAGCTGGCTTATACCAAATCAACTGCAATGTGAACGTCTCGACGTCAAACCACGTTAGCTTCGCGACCATATTCATCGATGGGGAAGTCCCTTTTGGCGAATTGCTCCATTATCCATTCGCCCCGACGCGCGGGCTGGAGCAAGTCGTCCTTGGCGACGGAAATGGGGCCTTCTCTTTCTATCTGGAGGCTGGGCGTCATTCGCTGTCGTTTAAGATCGACCAATCGCTTTACCGCGACATCGTCCGTCAGCTTGAGGAATCCATCAACGAACTCAATTCCATCTATTTGTCTTTGAAGCGCATCGCCGGAACCGTCAGCGACAACAACAAACAATGGGATCCCGATACCGACTTCCCAGGCATCAAAGAGAAAATCGAGGGGGTCGTGGATGCATTAAAGCCCTTGAATGAGCAAATTTACACCATCAACGGATCGAAGGCCAACTTCCAGACGACCATTAATATTTCCACGGCCATCACCTCCATCCAAGGCATCCTGAAAGACCCAAGGTTAATCCCTAACCAATATGCCAAATTCTCTGAGGGCAGCGGCTCCATCATCGAGCATTTGGCGAACGCCCAAGACGATTTATCGACCTCGCCCATCGAGATCGACCGCATCGTCATCGGCTCATCCAAAGACCATGGCATCAGCGACCCCAAAGGTGGCTGGGATTCCTTCATCGAGAAGACCAAAAAGTTCTTCATCTCCTTCTTCCACGATTATTCCGGCAAGCCCAAAGGCGATAAGACTTTGGAGATTTGGGTCGCCAGAAGCCGTCAGTACGTCGATTTGATGCAGGAGCTTATCGATTCGTCGTCGTTTAAGGAGGATACGGGATACGACGTCAAGTTCGTCATCCTCTCCGACGAATCGAAACTGATCCTCTCCAACGCCGCGAAGATCTCCCCCGATGGGGTCATGGGCATCTCCAACTGGCTGCCTTACGAAATGGGCATCCGCGATTTGACGGTCGACCTGACGAAATTCGAAGACTATGGCGATGTGATTTCCCGCTTCTCCACCGGAGCGATGATCTCCCTTATCGCAGACGGCAGGGGTTTGGCCCTTCCCGAGACGCAGGACTTCTATGTCATGTACCGCAGGAAAGACATCTGCCAGCAATATGGATTCGATGCGCCGGATACTTGGGATGATTTGATCGGATTGCTGCCGAAGATGCAGAGGAACGGATTCAATTTCTATATCCCGCTTTCGACTTCGACCTCTTCCAAATCCATCATGACGACCGCCCCGTTCATCTATCAATACGGCGGGAACCTTTTCTCAGACGATGGGCTGAGGACGACGCTTGATGAAGAGCCGTCCTTGAATGGCATCAAGGCCATGACCGAGCTATTCACTTTGTATGGCTTGGAATCGCAGGTCGCGAATTTCTTCAATTCGTTCCGCAACGGCTCTTTGCCCATCGGCGTCTCCACCTTCGATACCTATGTCAAACTCTCGCTGTCCGCGCCTGAATTGGCCAACAAATGGGACATCATGATCCCCCCTGGCGTCGAGCGCGACGGCCAAGTGCAAAGATGGCAGACAGGCTCCGCCCAATCGATGTGCCTTATCGATAAGAACGCCCAGAAGAACGCTGCAGGCTGGGAGCTTTTGAAGTGGTGGAGCTCCAAGAGCGTCCAAAGCGAATTCGCCAAACGCCTTTCGCTTCAGTATGGCAAAGGCTATATCTGGAACAGCGCGAACCTCGAAGCGTTTGGCGAATCGATTATTTTCACCGATGCCGAGAAGCAGACCATCTTGAACCAGTGGCAGTGGATGAGGGAAATCCCCCGCGTCCCTGGATGGTATATGCTGGAACGCGAGCTTTCCAATTCCTGGAACAGCATCGTCCTTAAAGGCCAGAATACCCGCGCTTGCGTCGAAAACGCGGTCGATTTAATCAACAAAGAGCTCACGAGGAAGCTTGAGGAGTTCGGATACCTCGATTCCTCCGGCAAGTCGGTGAAACCATACAAAGTGACCACCATGGAGATGGTGAAGAATCTCCAGAAAGGAGGTCATTAGTGGAAGAGCATGCCGCGATTTCCCGCGCGAAAAAGGAAGATAACCACATCGGCGGAATCCGCTCGAAAATCGCCAATATCGTAATGATATTGCCCTATATCCTTTCCTTCTCGGTATTCATCATCCTGCCGGTCGCTTTGGCCATCATCCTTTCGTTCACGAACTTCAACTCGATGACCTTCCCAAGCTTCGTAGGGCTATCCAATTACGTGAACCTATTCACGACCGACTCGGTGTTCATGCAGAAGATATTGCCCAACACTTTGCTGTTCGCGGTCGTCTGCGGCCCCGTAGGGTATATCCTTTCCTTCTTGCTCGCCTGGATGCTTGCCCAGATCCCCAAAGGCCCAAGGACCGTGATCGCTTTGGCCATCTACTCCCCTTCTTTGACCGCAGGCGTCGCCATGCAGGTGGTGTGGGTCGCCATCTTCTCTGGCGACGCGAATGGATATCTCAACGCGTTCTTGCTCAATAACGGCTTCATCAACGATGCCATCCAATGGCTGCAGTCGGAGCAATTCCTCATGCCCATCATGATGATCGTCACCATCTGGTCGAGCATGGGCATCGGCTTCTTGGCGATGCTGTCCGGCATTCTGAACATCGACCAAGAGCTTTACGAAGCCGCCTATGTCGATGGGCTCAAGAACCGCTTCCAGGAAATCATCTACGTCACCGTGCCCTCGATGAAGCCTCAGCTGCTCTTCGGCGCGGTCATGTCGGTGGTCTCCACTTTCCAAGCCGGGGCGATCGGCGTTCAGCTATCGGGAGCCAATCCGACTCCGAATTACGCAGGAAGCCTCATCGTCAACCATATCGAGGATTATGGGTATATCCGTTATGAGATGGGATACGCCAGCGCGATTTCGGTCGTGTTGCTTTTGTTCGTCTATCTCATTTCCAAAGTGATTCGGAGGGTCCTTACCCCTAAGGAATAGAGCTATGTCTTACCAAGGAAGGAAAATCAATCCAAAGCATTTCCATCCCAGCCAGATCAAGTTCTATCTGATCCTGGTGCCGATTTCCTTATTCATGATCCTGCCGATCATCTATCTTTTCACGACCGCATTCAAACCGCAGGAGGAGCTATTCAAGTTCCCGCCTTCCATCTTCGTGCAGAATCCGACCTGGAAGAATTTCCAAGACCTGTTTGCCTTATTCGCGTCCAGCTCCGTCCCTGCCTCGAGGTACCTTTTCAACTCAATATTGGTGACTGTCCTCACTGTTTTGGTCTCTGTGGTGCTTTCCGTCAGCGCCGGCTACATCCTCTCCAAGAAGCAATTCAAGGGCCGCAAGCTCTTATTCGAAATCAACACTTTGGCGTTGATGTTCGTGCCCATCGCCGTCACGATCCCGAGGTTCATCATCATCGTCAACCTGGGTTTGATCGATAAGTTCATCTCCAACATCCTCCCGATCGTCGCGATGCCCGTCGGATTGTTCTTGATCAAGCAGTTCATCGATCAGATCCCCGATTCTTTGATCGAGGCGGCCCGCATCGATGGGGCAGGGGAGTTCACAATTCTCTTCCGCGTCATCATCCCGATGGTCAAGCCCGCTTTGGCAACCGTCGCCATCCTATCCTTCCAAAGCGCTTGGGGCGCGACGGAGGCCAGCGTCTATTTCATCAACGACGAGGCGCTTAAGACATTCGCTTATTACATCATGACTTTCACTTCGGCAAGCTCGGCTGCCACGCAGGGCATAAGCGCCGCGAGCGCCCTCATCATGTTCGTGCCGAACCTGGTGATATTCATCGTCATGCAATCGCAGGTCATGAACACCATGGCGCATTCGGGGATCAAATGATATGAAGACCAGAAGCAAGCTCATATTGTTCTTCTCCTCGCTGGCGATGCTCATCGCAGGGCTTTGCCTTGCCCCGACGATCGCTTTCGGCTTGCCGACCTCAGGGGAGGTATTGGGGCCTGATTCGCAGCTTGTTTCCACCCAGCCTTCCTATGTCGCCAAAAGCAGGCTGAGGATTGAGGACGTCCTCACCGGCGGCGGATTCGAGATCGCCTCATCCCCCGAAGACATGTGCGTGGACCATGAGGACGGCTCCATCTACGTCGCGGACAACAATTCCGACACCAAACGCATCCTAAAGTATGAGAGCCCGGCCTCATCCTCTTTCGTCCAATTGGATAGCTATATCAACGAATCCAACCAGACCGTTTTCTTCAAAAACCCGACAGGGGTCGCCGTAAATGGGCAACACCTATTCGTCGCGGATAAGCTTTTGCAGAAGATCGTCGTCTTCGATAAAGCCGATTTCTCCTTCGTCAAAGAAATCGCCAGGCCGGATTCGATATTGGTCGGCTCGGCGACCAGATTCGCCCCGACGAAAGTCGCCGCAGACGACAAAGGCAACATCTACGCCGTCTTAGAAGGGCTCACCAATGGCGTTATGCAACTGGATGGCGAAGGCAATTTCGTCTCCTATATCGGCGCGAACGAGACCACGAAGTCATTGCTGACGAGCCTGCAGCAGTTCTTCGGCGTGCAAAGCGAAGGGTATCTCCTTTCTTCCGGCGACCCCGTGACCAACGTCGCCCTCGATAGCAAAGGGTTGCTTTACACGATCACCAACAAATCTGCCGCCGCATTGAAGAAACTCAATACCTCAGGCAACACCATCTTCTCCACCGACTACAACGACATCAATACCGTGGCCGCGTTCGTCGATGAGGATGGCAATATCTTCTCGGCCCAAAGCGACGGGCATGTGACCATTTACGATGGGTATGGGTCGCTTCTTTTCCGCTTCGGCGGCAGGGGAGAAGAGGAGATCATGGGCGTATTGAAATCGCCTACCGCCATCTCCGTCTTGCCTAATGGCGAACTGCTTGTCCTAGATAAAGAGGCGAGGATGCTGGTCACCTATCAGATGACCGACTTCGCCAAATTGGTCTTCAAGGCGGTCTCTTATTACAAAGACGGGTTATATCTGGAAGGCGAATCCTCATGGAATGAGGTTTTGAAATACAACGCCAAATTCGTGTTGGCTTACAAGGCGCTTGCGAGGGCTTCGATGAAGAAAGCAGATTACAATGCCGCCTTGAAGCAATTCAAGATCGCGGGGGATAAAGCGGGGTATTCGGATGCGTTCTGGCAGATCCGCGATTCCTGGATCAGGGCGAATTTGGGGTACGTGGTCATTCCTTTGGCGGTTTTGGTGCTTGCCTATGCCGTCATCAAAGCAATCATCGCAAGAAGGCAGACCTTCCTTGCCGGGCCTCGTCAATTCGTCAGGAACATCGGGGGCGCTCCCGTCGTGCGCGACCTTGGGTTCACGTTCTCTTTCCTCCGTCACCCAAGGGATGCGGTCTACGAGATCAAGTTCAAGAAGCGCGTGTCTTTGATCGGGGCGATTTGCCTATACGCCGTCTTCGTGGCGCTTCAGATCCTCCGCGTTTATCTGACGGGATATCTTTTCAATGACATCGGGCGAAACGATGGCCTGCAGACGATATTGATGTCCACCTTGCCGTTGTTGCTTTTGGTGGTCTGCAATTACTACGTCTCCACCGTGCGCGACGGCGAAGGAAAACTGAAGGATATCTTCATCAGCTTCATCTATGCTTTATCGCCTTATCTCTTGCTGGCATTGCCTTTGTTCTTGCTCTCCAATGCATTGACCTATAACGAGCAAGCCCTCTTCTATATCCTGAGCGGGCTCATTTATCTCTGGTGCGCCGTCAACATCGTCTTAACGGTCATGGAATTGCACGACTATAGCTTCGGCAAGGCGATCATCAATATCCTGCTGACCCTTGTCTGCTTCATCTTGGTGATAGCCTTCGTCTTCATCCTTTACGTTCTTGGCTATCAGCTATTCAATTACATCTTCTCGATATTCAAGGAGGTGGCGGCGCGATGAAAGCGATTTGGAAAGCGATAATCACAATGTCTCTTGTCGCTGCCGTCGCGGCATCCGTTGGCAGCTACGCCTACCTTTCCCGCGCCTCCAAAGGCGATGACCCCGAGATTTCCGGCGGAGAGGACAATATGGAAGTGTCTTATGGGCGCTTCACTTTGAAGCTCGATAGAAGCACGCTCCATTTCACGGTTTCGTCCGATTCCCATACTTGGGATAGCGGCTCCATCGATCCTGGCGACGAAGCGATCACATCGCTCCGCGAGGCTTTCTTAGTGAGCCCAGCGACCATCTATTCGCTTTCCCCGACTGGCGGCGAGACAAGCTTCTCTATGTTCGACACCGGACATGCCCCAACCACGACAATAAGGCTATCCAGCGAGCCAAACGGCATCAGGGCAAGAATCGGCGTGGTCGACGGAAAGCGCGCCGCCCCAAGCCTTTCGTTGACCTTCAATATCCATTACATCCTGAATCAGGATGGTTTGACGCTTAAGGTCGACGGCATCGAAGAGAATCCTGAAAGCACGAACAAGCTGTCCCGCATCGCCCTCTATCCTGGGTTTGGCTCCTCCTACAAACTGAACTCCGGCTATATGCTGATTCCCGATGGCTCGGGCGCGATCATCGATTTGTCGAAGAAAACCGATGCCCAGAGTGCATTGCAATTATCAACCTATGGCAAGGACTTCGCCGTCAACGCATCCAAGAGAAGCTATTACGCGGCGGAGCAATTGGCGCTTCCGATGTATGGCATCGCTGGAGAGGATTCCTCGATGATGGCGATGGTGGAATCGGGTCAGGAATATAGTGAGCTCAACGCCAAAGTCATGGGCATGGCAGACGATTATAACTGCGCCTATTTCCGCTTCCTTTTCCGCGACGTCATCTATCAGTATCAAGGCATGGATCAATTCAAGACCGTCCCTCAGGCCGAGATGAATTCCTTCGAGCCCTCCGTCCATTACAAACTCTATGACAGCCCGCTTTCCTATAGCGAGTACGCCTCGGAATACCGTCAATACCTTCAGGGCAAGAACCTATTGCCCAAATCGTCTTCTTCGGCAAAGCTCCGCTTGGATTTCCTTATGGCGGACAGCAAGAAAGCATTATTCGGCGAAGACCTCGTGAAGATGACAAGCGCGGATGATGTGAAGAGCATCGTGGACGAATTGTCGAATGAGGGCAATCGATACGAAGTCAGCCTCCGCGGATATACCGCCGGTGGGCTGTCCCATAGTTATCCGTATTCTCTGCCAGTCGATGGGGCGATTGGAGGAAATAATGGGGTACATGCATTGATTTCCGACCTCCATGACAAGGGAATCTCCACCAATCTTCAGGTCGATATGCTCCGCAGCTTGGAAGGCAAAGGCGCGAGCGGGAATGACCTTGCTCTCAATGTCTCGCAGAAGCAAGTGACCACCAACGACTATGTCAATGGCACCTCGAACGAATTCCAGCGCCTCGTCCCATCCAAGACCGCATCCTTGATGAAAGAGTATGAACGCAGGGCAGGGGAACTAGGTGCCGATGGATTCGACTTCCAGTCTTTGGGCTTCGATTTGTATTCCACCTTCTTCCATGAAGTGAACACCCGCAGCCAGTCCAAGAAAGCCTATGTAGACGCCATCTCTTCCTTTGGACTAGGCCGGCACATGAGAAAGCCGAACCTTTACATGCTTCCTTATTGCGACGGCTATCTGGATGCGCCGGTCGCTTGCTCATCCTTCTTGATCGAGACGGAATCGATTCCGTTCTTGTCGATGCTTCTTTCCGGCAAGGTGAATCTATATTCCTCCCCGATCAATTTGAATTACCTAGGCCGGGAGCAATTGCTCAAGATGGTCGATTACGGCGTCTGCCCGTCCTATTTGCTGACCAAAGAGGAGACGATGCTATTGATCGATTCACCGACGTCTTCCTTTGTCCATACATCCGAATACGATTTATGGAAGGACGATGTGGCCGACGCATATCGATTCGTCATCGAGACATTGAAGCAAGTCGACGGGGCGACGTTCTCCTCCAGGGAGCAAATCAGCCAAAACGTATTCAGGAATTGCTATTCCAACGGAAAAGACATCATCGTGAATTATGGCGACTCGCCATATGCAATCGGAGGAAAGGAGGTGCCTTCCTTGGGAAGCGCGGTTATCGACCATGAATAACAAGAACCTGCCTTACATCCTCGCGAAAGCCTATATCGCCCGTCATTACGAGATTCTTTCGCCATGCCTTGATCCTAAGGCGCTTGGGGAAATCAAAAAGAAGGTCGCCAAATACGAAGACGTTTCTTACCTCAAAGACCTCTATACCGAAGAGAACAAAAAGCTCTTTGAGGCGGAACTTGAAAAGAAGCGGCAGTGGATCCAAGCGCTCTTAGACGCCAGAGATGCCTTGAAGGCGTTCTATGCCGAATGCTTTGAGGGCAAAGAGATTTTGGAAATCAAAGGCGTGCAAGCCGCCTTGAAGAAAGTGTCTGAACAGCTGATTGCGACCGATTTCCATATGTTCTTATTCGATGCCGCGCCCTTGTATGACTTTGAGTCGAATATCGGAAACGAGCTATCCGTCTATGCCTCCTATCACAAGAAGGAAGAGTACATGGACATGGATAATTTCCGTAAATCCATTCAGGGAATCATTGATGACGTCGACGCCTTGCTAGGCAACGTCATTGAATCCCTAGAAAAAGAAAATAGCGAATACGTGGATGCGTATTTGAATGAAACCGAACATCAATTCAGCGTATATTTCGAAAACCGCAGCCATGGTTTGACGCGTCTCCCCAAAGGGCTGAAGGGATTGCTCTTCTGCCTGCCTTGGATCATCGGCTTTGCGGTCTTCACTCTCTATCCGCTTGTTCAGACTTTGATTTTCTCTTTCTCGTCCGTCAACTTGTCCCCTGAGGGATTTGAGACAAAGGGAATCGGTTGGGCCAACTACGTGAACCTATTCACTACCGATACCGACTTCTTGTTAGCCCTGCAAAATTATTTGATCGAGATGGTCATCTACGTACCGCTTATCACGGTCTTCTCCTTGATGCTGGCCATGCTTTTGAACACCTCCATCAAAGGCAGGGGATTCTTCCGCACGATATTCTTCTTCCCCGTCGTCATTACTTCGGGTCCGGTCATCAAACTGCTGCTTGAGCAGGGCGTCACCTCCATGCCAGGCGTCAATTCGCTGTTTGATTTGGATGCTTTGATGGCAAACGCTCCGGCGTTCGTCCGTACCGCATTCAACATCCTGACGGGCGATTTCATCATGATCCTGTGGTTCAGCGGCATCCAGATACTCGTCTTCCTGACCGCTTTGCAGAAAATCGACAAGAGCGTCTATGAAGCGTCTGCGATCGATGGCGCTTCCAGGTGGGAGCAATTCTGGAAGGTCACCCTCCCTGCGCTTAATCCGACCATCGTCATCAACGTCGTGTTCACCGTGGTCATGCAATCGCTGTTTGCCTTGAACCCGATCATCTTGAAGATCCAGTCCGACATGAACGACACCTCCG
Source organism: uncultured Bacillota bacterium (assembly GCA_946623775.1). Taxonomy (GTDB): domain Bacteria; phylum Bacillota_I; class Bacilli_A; order RFN20; family CAG-826; genus Alloenteromonas. The sequence continues at coordinate 9,447 of CAMORJ010000050.1, forward strand.
AAGGAAAAGGATATGGGTATAGCTCTGCGCTGGCCTTCACCTATTTCTTGGTGATGGTCATCGTGCTTTTGATCTTTGTGCTCATCTTCAAGAAGCACAATCGCCGCGAAAGGAAGGGGAGGTAGTGGATATGGAATTGCCATTTCTGAAGAAAACGCCACTGCAGGCTATCCTCAATGACCTTATCAAGGTCTCCTTCCGCATGGACTATGAGCATCGTTTTGACGCCGCTTCGCTGAAGAACAACGTCCATAACGTCAAGGTCACCGGAGAGATCCGCTATCTGGACGACTTCTTCACGCCGTTCCAGTCCGAACGTTTCTTGCTCGCCTTTGATGAGGCCAAGAGGATGGAAGGCTCATCCATTTCCGCATATGAGAGCGCAGAAGAGCTGAAGAAGGCTATTTATGCCCTAACGATAGAAGCGCATGAGGCTTGGGCCAAGAAACGCAAGAAGCCATTAAGCGAGAAGGCTCTCGCAAGGGCTTTGAAACCGGTCATCAGCTATGAGAAGGTGAACATCATCACGGCCTTCCGCCGCGAGAATAGAAATAAAGGAACATTCAAGATGCTCCTTTTGGGAAACCAGGAGAGACGTGGCATCGTTTTGACCGCCGCGATATACATTTTGCTGGTCTTGTTCGGCTTCGTGTTCTTCTATCCAATCTTATACATGATTGCCTATAGCTTCATGTCGCTTTCCGACCTCGCAGATCCCAACGTCAATTATTTGCCAACGGCTTTGAATTGGGAGAATTTCTCCGAGGCATGGCGCGTCATGGACTATCCAAAGACTTTGGCGCAGACGCTTATGGTTTCCGTGCTTCCGGCGATTTGCCAAACCGCCGTATGCGCTTTGACCGGCTGGGGCTTGGCTAGACTCAAATTCAAAGGGTCCAAGGTCGTGTTCGGATTGATCCTTTTCACCTTCTTGCTGCCGTCCTGCCTCACGATGCTTCCGGAAGTCGCCTTCTATGCAAGGCTTGGCATCACGGGCACGCCTCTAGCCTATATCCTTCCTGCGCTATTTGGGCAGGGCTTGAAGAGCGCGGTCTTCATCTTGATCTTCTATCAGTATTTCAAAGCCATCCCGCAGGCCGTCATCGAAGCCGCCGAGATCGATGGGGCCAATACATTCGTGATTTTCTTCCGCATCGGTTTGGCATCGGCTAAATCGGCAGTGCTTTTGACTGTGCTTCTATCAATAGTCTGGTACTATAACGAAACCGTTTTGGCCAGCGTCTTCTTCGGCAGCGCGATCACGACTTTGCCGCTGCAAATCGAAAACTTCAAAACCTCCTTCGATTCCCTCTACCAAGGAACGCCGGATTCCGGGAAGAGCGTCAATGA
>CAMORJ010000051.1 GCA_946623775.1 uncultured Bacillota bacterium
AAAATCAATTTAACAAAAAGAGAAGCAACTCAGTTACAAACGGATGGATTGGATTTTGGCTTTGTTAAATCAGATGGATCACTAAACCTTGGCTCGTTCATGAATGCCTTGATAGTCGAACTGTTCAAGGCATACAAAATTCATAACGAAAATTTGTCGAAACAAATCGTTTTTAGTCTCTCTAAAACAGCTTTTAGAAATGGAAGAGTATTAACCGATGCAAGATTGTCGGCGTTTTGTGGAGTGTCTTGTTGGGCCTCTTCGGAGCCGCTTGATAATCCAATTTCATTCCGACCTTCGTCCTCGCTTTTGGAAATCTATGATGAGATTTTGAACCGCGCTTCCGGATACGGGTCGCTCTCTGAATATTTGAGATCTATCATCATGGACTATCTTAGTTATCCCCGCGCTTTCAGGTTGTATTTAATCCTCCAAGAGCAGTTTGAAAACGCCAAAAAAGCCTTTGAATTGTCCCGCTGCTTGCAAGTAAGGGAAGGGACTGAAAAACATATTCTACGCCCCTATTATTTGGGTCCAGATAGCGATCTTAGCACTTTGATTCTGGCTGGCTTAATCTCTGAAGAAGGTGAGCCAATTGCCTATAAAGCTTTTGATTTCAACAATGTCGCAAAGACATGTTTTTCTCTGCCATTCTTCTCTGATTTTAACGAGGAAGAACTTAGATTTTTATCCGATAAAACCTTGACAATTAGCAAGCCAAAACCGCAAATTGATACCACTTTTTCTTGTGATATTAAACTTGATTCAATAGGCGTTAAATTGCTAAAAAAGATAGAACAACCCTTGGAAATTAAGCCGATTATCATAGACTCGTTTTATCGTTTTTCTGGTAATGAAAATGACATATTCAATGCCTTGCTCTCTTTCGGCTCACACGCCTTTGTCGTCGCCCCGTCCTCGTTAAAAGACAGGCTTCTCGTTCATTATAAAGAAGCCTATGAGTCTTATGATGCCGGTGGCTTATTCCTTGATTTCTGATAAAAGAAAAGCCCGCCTTTATATTGCAAGGCGGGCAGTGGAAAGGCTTGTTATTACTTAGACATGGCTTTCATCATCAGCTCATTGAGATTCTGAACGAATCCTTTTTTGTCTTCGATGTCATAGCCTTCTAGCAATAGCGCTTCGTTGTAGAGCAGGGCGCCATACTTCTTAACGTCTTCGTCGTTGCCCAATGCAGCGATGGCTTTGAATAGATTACTCTCGCCATTGATCTCGAGGACTTTGATGGCTTTTGGACGATCGGTGAAGTCCTCTGCTCCGGGCTGGTCCGCTAAGACGTGTTCCATATTCAATGAGAGGCCCTCTCGCGTGGTGATGCAAACGGGTGAGTCAACTAGTTTGGCGGAGAATGCAACGTCGTCAACTTTGCCCACCAATGCTTCTTTGATGTTATCCAAAACACGCTTGTGCTCCGCGGTCAAAGAATCAAGGGCATCCTTCTCTTCCTGAGATAGATCCTCCTTGGATTCAGAAGCGATATTAACGAACTTCAGTTTCTGGTATTCAGGGATAGTGGTGATGGCAAATTCATCGATGTTCTTATCGAACAGCAACACGTCCACGCCCTTCTTGCGATAAGCTTCCAACTGCGGCAGCATCTTGACCTCATCAAGAGTCTTGCCAGAGGCATAATAGATGACCTTCTGATCCTTCTGAACTTCAGCGACATATTCAGCTAAAGAGATAAGGGAGCCTTTGTTCATTGAGTGGAACAGCAGGAGGTCTTGAAGCTCACCGGCGCGCATGCCATAAGAGGAGTAGATTCCGAATTTGATATGATCGCCAAACACGGAGAAGAACTTCTCGTATTTTGCCCTGTCGTTCTTTAGCATCGTCTTTAATCTATCGACCACTTTTTTCTCAATAGAATCAGCGATTTTGGAAAGTGCAGGGGACTTTTGCAGCATTTCGCGAGAAATATTTAGCGGCAACGAGTCACTGTCGACAAGGCCGGTGATGAACTTTAGGTAGTCAGGTACAAGCTCTTTGCACTTGTCCTGGATGAAGATGCCCTTGCTATATAAAGTGAGCCCTTTTTCGTAGTTCTCGCTATATAGGTTGTAGGGTGCGTGAGCAGGGATAAAGACCAAGGCGTTATAGGAGATCAAACCATCGACTTGGAAGTTCAAGGCGAGCAGGGGATCTTCGGTATCGTAGGTCTTGGATTTATAGAAAGCGTTAAGGTCTTCTTCCTTTACTTCGGAGGGGTTCTTCTTCCAGAGGGGAACCATCGAATTGAGGGTGCTATCCTCGACTACGTCATGGTATTTTCCTTGAATAGGTTTGCCCTCTGCATCCACGTCTTGGACGGAGCGAGTTTCCATCATCTTGATGGGGTAGCGGACATAGTCGGAATACTTCTTGACCAGGCTCTTGATGCGGTACTGCTCAAGGTAGTCGGAATAGGAGACGCCTTCCTTTTCGTCTTTCTTTAGATAGACGCGCACGATGGTGCCGTGGGGCTGCTCCATGGTTGCGTCGTCGATCGTGAAGGTTTCTTGGCCTTTGGAGGAGAAGATGTGGGCATCGCCGTCTACCGGCTTACTGATGACCTCGACTTTGTCGGCGACCATGAAGGCGCTATAGAAGCCGACGCCGAACTGTCCGATGATGGAGAAGTCTTCTGCTTTCTTGGCTTCTTCGATTTTGGCGATGAAGTCTTTGCTGCCGGATTTGGCAATGGTGCCGAGATTGGTGATCATGTCCTCTTTGCTCATGCCGACGCCGTTATCGACGATTTCGATATAACGGCCTTTCTTGTCGACGTTGAGGCGGATAAAGAAGTCGGTGAACGGATATTTCTCAGGCTCGGTCAAAGAAAGATAACGGTATTTATCAATGGCGTCGCTCGCGTTGGAAATAAGCTCGCGGAGGAAGATTTCCTTTTCGCTGTAGATTGAGTTAATCATTAAATCGAGTAGCTTTTTGCTCTCGGTCTGGAACTCTTTTGTTTCTAGCATTTGTATATGCTCCTTTCGGTACGCATATTACTTTAGCAACTTTTTTAGCACTTTCAAGTGGAGAGTGCTAATTTCAACTTTTGGCCCTAATTCGATTGCATTTTTTTGAATCCGATTTCGCTCGGTGCATAATAAAGATATGAATAACAAGAAGCTATGTTTACTGCTTATTACAGTCGCGCCTCTTCTGAACGCGTGCGGCGAACAATCAAAGCCAATTGAATTCAAAGGCATTTCCTATAATGCGGAGGACGGTTTGGCTAAGGTTATGGCAGAGGAAATGCAAAATGCATTAAAAGGCCATATTCCCAATGCAACGCCCAAGGCCGCTTCAAAGCCGGAAGAAGGCTATTTGCATCTAGATTCCTATTCTTTGGATGACCGTATTTTCGCAAAGGGCAATTCGCTGTCTATCATCGTTGAAGAAGATTCGTCATTTATCAAATCCGTTGAGGACGTGTATGCGGATTTCGTTAGAAACAACTATGACTTCCAGGCGTTATTAAACACATACAGCGAAGCGAAAACCGCCAAACAGGCGGATTATCTTTCGACGATAATGTCCTATAACGTGAGAGTCGGCGGATCGAACGATTACGCCCCTGCCAACAAGCGTTATGGAATGGTTTCGGATGAGGTGTTGAAATACTGGCCGTCTTCCGTTGGAATGCAGGAAGTCTCATCGGGATGGCTCAATGCATTGGAAAACAATCTGAAAGGGGAATACGCGCGAGTCGGAGAGGCGAGGCAGGGTTATGGCTCCAACGAATATAACCCTATCTTCTATCGCGTGAACGAACTTGATCTGCTGGAGTCTGGCACCAAATGGTTATCGCCGACTCCGGATGTCCCTGGAAGCCGATTTGAGGACTCGGGGGATTGGTCTAGGATTCTGACATATGCTTTGCTTAAAAGAAAGACGGATGGCTTAACCTACCTACACGTAAACACCCATTTGGATTTAACGGAAAACGGCAGGCTTAAACAAGCTGCCGTCATCAAGAATTTCGTGTCTTCTTACGCAGATAAATATCCTGTCTATATCACTGGCGATTTCAATGATGCAAAAGGCGATGGCAATGCGGTTGATTGGCTGCTTGAGAATGGCTTTGTTGACGGAAAATCAACTACTGGGTCCCCTGATTTGAATCAATTCACGTTCCCTGCGGTTGGCTTCTACCCCGGCGAAGAAGGCCAAACCGAACGCTCTGACGAGGAGATGATCATCGATTATTGCTTGGCTTATGAACGCCCTGGATTCTACTTTAATTACTACGATGTTTTGACCGATGGAATAGGCGGCAAACCCACCAGCGACCACTATTCAATTTACCTTGAAATGGTCCAGCATGCACCACTAGGTGCTTGATTCCAGAAAAATGAAAAGCGTCGCGACGATTGCTTCATCGCGACGCTTTCGCCTTGTGTTAGGCTTTGACGACGATTGCCGAGTACGCGGGCATGGAGGATTGGGTTCCGCCGTTATAGGAGGCGAGGACCGTTCCCTCTAAACCATAGGCTGGCATGGTCTGATTGTTGAAGTTTACAAGGACCTTGATAGTCGTGCCGTTATAGGTGCGGGAGAAGGCCAATGTATTCGCTGCCAAATTGCCGTGCGAGTAGTTTTCGGCGTGGAAGCTGCCCCTGGAGAGCACTGGGCCATACTGGGCACCGGATTTCAGCTTAGCGAAGGTCGAGAGAATGCCATATTGCGAATTGGCGTTGCTCGCCTGCTGCATAGCGGGAACGACGGCGGAGGAAGCATTGACTTCGTCCCATCCGACTTGGACGCCAGAACCGGTGACATAGTAGGAGGTAGTGTAATCATCGCCCCATTTCATCGGCTGACGATACCAGAGGTCAGCATAGGCGGATTCGGCATCTTTTCCAGCGGGGAAGTTGCCGGTCATGCCGATTTCGTCGCCATAGTAGATCCAGGTGAGGCCGGGGAACATAAGCTCGGCGATCTTGACGCAGTTGGCGGATTCCTCTAATGAAGCATAGTTATCCGTTCCGACGTTGCCTTGCGCCTGCAAGCCATCGCTGGTGCCGGTGCCGGCGATGCGGTTGATGACGCGGGCGATATCGTGGTTGGAGGTGAATAAGCCAGGCAAGGAAGTGTCGCCACGATACTTGTTATAGGTATCGTAGACTGCGCCGAAGTTCCAAGCGGAGTTGTTGGCTTTGGCGAAGTCGCCATGCGGGTCGGTGCCTAGATTATGGCCGGAAGCATCTCCGATGCCTTTGCCTGGGAGGTTATCCTGGGCAACGGTATATAGCGAGGTGCCGCCTAAGAATCCTTGGGCGGTGCCGAATGCGCTGGTGCTGCCAGTGCGCCCGGTCGCGGCCGAGGAAGTCAAATTGTAATAGGAATAGAAGTCGAACATCGAATCGAAGGCTTCGTAATATGGCGCGACGTGATAGGCGTGGCCATCGAAGTTTTCGCCGACGAAGAAGACGTTCTTGCCAGAGAGGTCTTTGACGCTCTTCTTGAGTTCACGGAAGAAGTGGAGGTTCTTGGTGAGGTCGGAAGAATAGTTGCCGGTAGTTCCGATGTCGTGGACGATGGTGTCTCCGGCGGTGGAGGCGACTTCGTCGGACATGTAGATGTGCTTGACCGCGTCTAGACGGAAGCCGTCGACGCCGACGTCCTTCGCCCAGAAGGCGGACATCTCCTCGACGGCCTCGCGGGTCGTCTTATAGGAGAAGTTGAGCTCAGGCATGGCGGATCCGAACTTGGCGTAGAAGGAGTAGTCGTGATCGCCATATGGATACCAGTAGTTATCCTCTTTGATGATGGCCTGGGTATTGTGGTTGCCCCACTGATAATAGGCGCGGTATTCATCGTCCAAATTGGCGGACTGGACGAACCACTGGTTGGAGGTGGAGGTGTGGTTCAGGACGAGGTCCATAACGACCTTCATTCCCTTCGCGTGCGCCTTTTCGATAAGGGATGCGTAATCGGCCATCGCGGTTTCGGAGGTCACGACTCCGCCGTTTTCTAACGCGGCAGGTGAGACGGCAGATCCGAATTTCGGGTCGACGACTTCATAATTGGTGATGTCGTAGCCATGATAGGAATCGGAGAGTTGGATCGGTGTGAGCCACAAGGCTTTGACGCCGAGGTTTGCGATGTAATCCAACTTCTTTTCGATGCCATAGATGTCGCCTGAGCCATCGCCATCGGAGTCGGCGAAGCTGGAGACCATGATCTGATAGCCGACGCCAAGGTCGAGGAAGTCTTCTGCGGTGCTGACCTTTTCGGCGGTGCTTCCCCAATTGATGTTGTTGTAGGCGGGGTTGCCATAGGTGACGTTGGTGCCGTCATCGTTTTCGAATGGGTCTTCCACATCGGTTTGCGGCGAGGTGGTTGGGGATTGGACGTAGCTTTCGACGACGAACACGTGATACGCGGTTCCTCCATCGGGGAGGTCGAGCGCGTAATCCTCTAATTTGATATAGAGGTTGCTGCTGTCGTTGGTCCAGAAGCCTTTGCCGTTGATGCGGGATTCGGATTGGACGATCTGCAAGCCGATTTCGGTCGCGCCGACGAAGGTCGCGGGTGACCCACCCATCGTTTTGGTCACTGCGTTCCAGCCGCCATCGTAAGTAGCCGCCAAGTCGATGTCGACATAGGCGCCGGCCTCATCGAAGACCGCATCGCCTGTGGCGGATAGGTGGTCTTCCGATTGCGTGCGGCCGACCCAGTCGATTTTGACGCCTTCGCCTGCATCTGGCTTATAAGCCCATGCCCAAACGTCCCATGGGGCGTAGGATTCGGCGGAATTATCGAAACGTAAATAGTGGTAGTAGAGATGATTGTCTTTGGAGACCTCTTTCATCCTATTCATGTATTCCGTGTTATAGGATTGGCCTTTTTTCCAAACGGCATATAAGACAACATTGCTGGTGACCTTGAAGTTTTTGGCCTCGACGATGTGGTCGGGATCGCCAGACTTGGCCGATTTCTTGTATTTGGTCGACCATCCAGCGAATTCTTTTCCTGCGGGAGCGTCTTCGGCGCTAGGCTGCGGGAAGGAATCAAGCGTCTTTTCGTAACCGATGGTTTGGGTGGTGATTTTGCTATCGTCCCCAACGCACGGATTGAAGGTGATGGTGAAGAGCGCCTGGGAATTGGAGCCAGTCGCTTTGTTGATTTCCTCGTTGCCTCCGCAGGCGGAAAGCGTCATTGCCCCGACGGCGCAGAGAAGGACGGGGAGAGCCAACGTGAATTTGATTTTCTTTTCCATGGTCGTTGTCCTCCTTATCCGTTATATTCCACCCAATTAGAGCAGGAATAGGTATAAATGTCGGCCGTGCAGGTGATGTCCTCGGTCTTGTTGTAAATGCGGCCGGGATCGCTTTGGGATTTGTTTGCCCAGTCAGGGGTGGTCGTTCCGGCGGCGCAGCGGACAAGCAAGAAGCCGGTCAATGCCTCGGCGACCTTGAACGTGGCGGAGGTGTCGCTTGTATAATTCAAAGACTTCCAGCTTCCGGAATCGGACGGGCTCCAAGCCCAAGCGAAGATGACGCAATCGTTATTCTTCACCCAAGTCGGCATGCCATTGATGGTATACGTGATGCTTTCTTCCGCGGGGGTCGACGCCGATATTCCGGTCGCGGGATCGGAAGAAGTGGAAGTCACGACTGGTCCAGACCCTGCAGTCCAACCAGCGTAAAGCGTCCAGTTCGCCGTGATGGTCGTTTCGAAAGAGAATGGCGTGACGGCCGCTTCGTCTTTGAACCAACCAACGAATTTATAACCCTCGTATACAGGGTCGGTGGGCTTGCTTGCTTTGTTGCCATTGCGGACGAGCTGGGCAGGGACGTCGGATCCTCCGCGCGAGTCGAACTCGACTTGCCAAATTACGGGCGTGTCAGCGCCGCAGGAGCAAAGCATCAAAGCGCTTAAAGCAAGGATTGCGCAAGAATTCCTTCTTTTCATAAGTCTCCTTTATTTTTCCGCCGAAGCGGTTTTCTATTAAGAAAATTATAGTCAAAGCCATTTCAAAGACAAAGGGCACTTTGAAAATCTTTCAACACGGCTCGCGTTTCCACGTGCGGTGTTGTTGGGACTTGCTCATCCATAATCATGTTTACATCCAACAACGCTGCTTTGTTTGCTATACTTTTTCCGCAATGGATCGCTTAGATATTGGGGAAATGCAGGGTTTATCAACCGAAGAAGCCCGTAGATTAACAGAACAAGGGCTAGCCAACCGCCCTAAGAAATTCAAATCCAAAGGCCATCTCCAAATCGTTTTGGAGTCCTTTTTCACCTTCTTCAACATCATCTTGTATGCCTTGGCGATCGTCTTCTTGATCGTCCAGCTTTGCGTTCCGGAAGGCCTTCAATATGTGCCGATCAGCAAATACGCTTTCTTGGGCATCATTCTGCTGAATGCGGCGAGCTCCATCATCTCTCAGGAAGCGTCGAAGCATGTCATCGAGAAAATGAAATTGGTGACCGAGGAATCCGTCATCGTCATCCGCGACGGGATAGAAGTGAAAATGCCTCCCAGGGATATCGTGCTTGGCGACATCGTTAAGCTCATCCGTGGGAATGGCGTGGCATTCGATGGAACCGTAATGCAAGGAACGCTGCTTGCAAACGAAAGCAACCTTACCGGCGAGTCCGACCCAATCAAAAAAGAGCCAGGCGCCACAGTGCTTTCCGGTTCGTTCGTCATTGCTGGCGAGGCTTATATCAAAGTCGAGAAAGTCGGTGACTCCACTTATATCTCCTCCATCGAAAGAAGGGTCGGCGGAATCAAAAAGAAGAAATCGCGCCTCATTCAGGACATCTACCGTTTGATTAAGATATTGCTTATCTTCATCGTGCCTGCCGTATTGGCGACCCTCATAAAGCAGTGGTATATCGGAAAAGACGGCGTCCATTGGGTCGCCAATTTCAATATGCTGACAAAATCCGCGACGGTGCTTGTCGGCATGATTCCGATCGGCATGCTTTTGCTTACCTCCATCACGCTTTCCAAATCCATCATCAGCCTATACAAAAAGCACACGATGGTTCAGGAACTCTATGCGATTGAAAACCTTTCGAGAATCGATACGCTGTGCCTTGATAAAACCGGAACTCTGACGACTCAGAATTTCATATTGGAAGACGTGATAATGAATACACGTATCGATTCTTTTGACGAATTGATGTCTTCCTTCATCAGCGCCCAAGCAGACTTAAACCAAACGCTTCTCGCATTGAAAGCACGCTACAGCGGCGAGGCTAAATTCAAGGCAAAAGAAGCCATTCCTTTCTCTTCCGAAACGAAATCGAGCGCGGTCATTTTCGAAGATGGCCGAAAAGTGGTTTTGGGCGCGCCCGAATTCATTTTCTCCGATTGCCCCGAACTAGAAGAAGCGAAGGAATATGCATCAAAAGGGTACCGTACGCTTGGGCTGACCATCGACGGCAAACCCGCGGCTCTGTTCTTGCTGAAAGACGAAAAGAGAAAGAACATCGAATCCACCCTTAAGTATTTCTGCGAGCTTGGCGTCGAGATCAAAATCATTTCAGGCGACAACCCCTTAACCGTTTCTGCAGTCGCAGCCGATTGCGGAGTGCCCCATTCGGAAAACTATATTTCGATGGAGAACGTACCCGATGAGCAAATCAAAGAGGTTGCTCTCAAATATTCCATCTTCGGCCGCGTATCCCCAAACCAAAAGCAGATGCTCATCGCCGCCATGCAGGAAAGCGGCAGGGCGGTCGGCTATGTTGGCGATGGCGTCAACGACACCCAATCCCTTAGGCAAGCGGATTGCTCCATCGCGTTTGCCAGCGGCGCCGATTCCACAAAAGCCATTTCCGATGTCGTGCTTTTGGATGATGATTTCGCTTCCCTCCCCCAGGTCGTTCAGGAAGGCAGAAGAGTCGTCAAAAACATACAGCGTTCCATTCTTTTGTTCTTATCCAAGTCTTTGTTCATCGGCTTGTTCTCATTGCTGTCCTGCTTCTTGAAAGATGGCTTGCCGATCGAAATCGAGGCGATATATGTATACGAATTCGTCGTCATCGCCGTTTGCGGCTTTTTGCTCTCGATTGAGAACAACAAACCCGAGACAGCCAAACCGAACTTCATCAAACGCGTCCTCATAAAAGCGTTCACTTATGGGCTGCTTCTGACATGCGGCGTATTCGTTCCCTTGATTCTCGATAACTTCTTGGACATGCCCAATTCCATCTACTTGATTCCGGTTTTCATCTCCATCTCGGGTGTTGTCATTTTGTTTGATATCGCTAGGCCGATTCGCGGCTATACATTGATGGTTTTGCTCGTTGGGGCATTTGGCTCGGCGTTCTTGCTTCTGATGCTTCCCAATGTCCTGCTTAACCCAAATTACCTGAAATCCGCCACAAGCGTTGGCGAGCAGATTCAGCGTTTCAAGGATGCGTTCTTTAATCTCGGCATCTATGGCCAAATGAATCGAACCGAAATCTGGGTTCTGATTGGTTATTTCGTGCTTGCTCCCTTGATTTATTTTGGCATCGACAAAGGCGTCCTTGCGCTGAAGAACCTCATCCTCAAGAAAAAGGAAAAATCCCTTTCGGAATAAAGCCAATAGAAAAGACCTCAGGGGCTAACTGAGGTCTTTTGGCATATATGGATTTAGTTGGCGGGAACGACGTTTT
>CAMORJ010000052.1 GCA_946623775.1 uncultured Bacillota bacterium
AGTGTAGCGCTATTTTTACGTTGACCGAATTTAAACAAAAAAATAACTGTCAAATCTTGGTTGAATTGCACGAATGACGCGTAAAAGAAAAAACATTGAAATCGATTCTGCAGGACAAGTTCGACAAAACCAGGGATCAAAGATTATTCTCATAAAAATCCGATAAGAGAAGTCACTTCGAAAATCGCTTTCTAAGGCGCGGAAGGAGCGGCGGTGGAGGAAGTGCCCGGGGAGGGTGAGAAAACCGCTCAAATCGCCTTATAAAGAGTTGAGTTTTTTGCATTTTCGCTCAGCGATTTTCAGCCGGCAAAAGAAGCGCGAAAAAACTTTTTTTAAATTTTGTCAACGAAATACAAAGGCCACATCGAAAGAAAATCGCCTTTGTGAATTTCTCAGGTGAGATTTCCACAAAGGCGACTCGATATTTTGAAACTACTAATTTTCTACTAATTGGCTTAGGCCTTGTTTTCGGAGCCTTCAAGCAGCCTTTTGATGTTGGGGATGTGACGGATGAAGATGATGGCCGTGATGATGGTCGCGACGATTGCGAACTCAAGCCCAAAGCTCGGGGCGCCCCCGAAGCCAAAGCTCCAGGTGAAGATCTGGGTATTGAAGGGGACGATCATATTTATAATGGCGATTACCCATGCGACGAGCATGCTTACGGCTGACATAATCAAAGAAGAAATTGAAACGATGGATTTCTTGATGGCGATGGGGAAGAACGTCAGCGCCATGGTCACGGGCAACAGCCAGCCGCTGGAAAGTGAGACGCCGACATAGCTTGCGACGGCCTTGCCGCCTTGGAACTTCAGGAAGATGGATCTGCAATGCCCGATGACGGCAAATAATCCCGCGCCCCAGTAAGCGATCGGGGCGGCGTAATAGGCGCCGTCGAACCAGGAGAAGTTATCCCCTAGCTTGGTGTAGCAGATGATGAAGAAGGACAAATAGATGGCGACCAGCGCTTTCAGTGCGTCGAGGAAGATGACGAGGATGCCGATTTTCCTTCCGAATACCCTGCCGACGTTGGTTCCGCCGGAATTGTGGGAGAAATAATCGCGGGGGTCTTTATGGAAGAAGACCTTTCCGATCACGACGCCGTTGGGAATCGATCCCAGCAGATAGCCGATGATCCAGCTGGCGGCGATCATCAATGCGCTTGCTAAATATGGGTTCATTTGGACTAGCTCCTTTTGCAACGCGCATATATTGCGATAATTTGGGGTTATTTTCAACTCGAAGTCGCGATATAATAACCCCAGCCGGCCTTAAAGGCCGTTTATCAATACGACAAAATGCCAGACCCAATAGAAGAAGCAGAGGCCCTTTATACCTCCTCTGACATAGAACTTTACAGCGAGATGGAGGGCGTCAGAAAACGCCCCGGCATGTACATCGGAGCCCCCAATTCCACCGGGCTTCATCATTTAATATGGGAAATCGTCGACAACGGCGTCGACGAGGTCTCCAACGGCTACGGCAGCAAAGTTTCCGTCACCCTTCACAAAGACGGCTCCGTCTCCATCGAAGACGATGGGCGCGGTGTGCCTGTCGACATCCACGAGAAAACAGGGATCCCCGCCATCCAGCTCATCTATACCCGCTTGCACGCTGGCGGTAAGTTTTCGACCAAGGCCTACGCGACCTCAGGCGGCCTCAACGGCGTCGGCGCCACCGTCACAAACGCGCTATCCGAATATCTCGACGTCACCGTTTTCCGCGGCGGATTGACCTATCATATCCGCTTTGAAAACGGCGGCCACCTGGCCGTTCCCCTTGAGGTGCTCGGCCCCACGAAAAAACGCGGCACGCTCGTGCGTTTTAAGCCCGATGCCAGCATCTTCTCGACCACCGAGTTCAAATGGGACACCGTCTATAACCACCTGCAGGAGGAGGCCTTCCTCATCCGCAGGATCACTTTCGATCTCAAAGACGAACGGAAGAACCTGTCCCACCTTTTCCACTACGACAACGGATTGGAGGAATACGTCTCCGTCCTCAACCAGAACAAAAAGCCCATCGGCCAGGTCCTCCATTTCCTCGATGAGGATGGCGAGATCAAGGTCGAAGTCGCCATGCAGTGGTGCGCCGAAGACTACAACGAGAACATCTATTCCTACGCCAACTGCATCAGGACCCATGACGGCGGCACCCACGAGACAGGGCTTAAAGCCGGCATCACGCGCGCCGTCAACGACTGGGCGACCGACAATGGGATCATCAAGGAGAACCAGAAGCTGGACGGCAACGACATCCGCGAAGGCTTGACCGCGGTCGTCTCCGTCAAGATCCCCGAATCCAAAGCCAACTACGATTCGCAGACCAAAACCAAGCTCACGACCCCCGAAGTCGCTTCATTGGTCAACGAATTCATCTACCAGAACCTCATCCACTTCCTCGCCGAGCACAAGGAGTTCGCGATCGACCTCATCAAGAAGTGCCAGGCCTCCAAGCAGGCCCGCGACGCGGCCAGGAAAGCCAAGGAAGCGGCAAGAAGCGGCAAGACGCCGAAGAAAGTCGACGCCATCATCTCCGATAAATTGGCCGCCGCGCAATCGCGCGACTACATGGAGAACGAGCTTTTCATCGTCGAGGGCGATTCCGCCGGCGGCTCGGCCAAAACGGGCCGAGACAGGCTCCACCAAGCCATCCTGCCGTTGCGCGGCAAGCCGCTGAACACCGACTCCGTCACCATGGAGAGGATGCTGCAGAACGTCGAGTTCTCCACCATCATCCAGACCATCGGGGCAGGGGTGGGGGCCGATTTCGACGTCGAGGATTCCCATTACGGCAAGATCATCATCATGACCGACGCCGATACCGACGGCGCCCACATCCAGATATTGCTCCTGACCTTCTTCTACAACTACATGAAGCCGCTTATCACCCACGGCATGGTCTATATCGCCAACCCGCCTCTGTACCGCGTCTACAAGAAATCCGATCCCTCCAAGCATATCTACGCTTGGGACGACGCGTCTTTGGAAGAGGCGAAAAAGAAGATCGGGCCCGGATATGGCATCAACCGCTACAAAGGCTTGGGCGAGATGAACGCCGACCAGCTCGCGGCCACGACCATGAACAAGAAGACCCGCCAATTGCTGCAGGTGCGCATCGAGGACCCGCTGGTCGTCGAGAAGCGCATCTCCATCCTCATGGGCAACGACGCTTCCCAGCGCCGCGTCTGGATCGAGGAGAACGTCAAGTTCGACGTCGTGGATTCCTTCATCGCGGAGGTGCATGATCAATGAGCAAGAAAAAAGCAGCACCGGTCGAGAAAATCATCGAGAACATCATTCCGACTACCCTTGACGAGCTCATGGGCGACCGCTTTGACATCTACGCCAAAGACGTCATCCAAGACCGCGCGATCCCCGATGTCCGCGACGGCTTGAAGCCCGTTCAGCGCCGCATCATCTACGGTATGTGGAAGACGGGCAACGTCCACGAGAAGCCAACCAAGAAATGCGCCCACATCGTCGGCGAGGTCATGGGAAAATACCATCCTCACGGCGACTCTTCCATCTATAACGCCTTGGTCCGCATGTCCCAGCCTTGGGTCTTGCGCGCTCCATTGATCGATTTCCAAGGCAACAACGGCTCAATGGATGGCGACGGCCCCGCCGCCTACCGTTATACCGAGGCCAGGCTCGCCGCTTTGGCCCAGGAATTGATCCGCGACTTGGACAAAGACACCGTCAACATGGCTTTGACGTTCGACGACACCGAATTCGAGCCGACGGTTTTGCCTTCCCATTTCCCAAGCCTGCTGGTCAATGGCTCCACCGGCATCGCGGTCGGCATCTCCACCGAGATCCCGCCTCATAATCTCCGCGAAGTGGTGGACGCGGTCGTCTACCGCATCGCCCATCCTTCCTGCCCCATTGAGGCGCTGATGCGCTTCATCCCCGGCCCCGATTTCCCTACAGGCGGCATCATCTACGCATCGCAGGGGCTGCAGGATATCTATCTCACCGGCAAAGGGAGGATCGATATCGTCGGCAAGACCGAGATCGTCAATAGCGACGATGGCATCTCCCAGATCATCATCACCGAAATCCCTTATGGCGTCGTGAAATCCCGCCTCGTCTTCCAAATCGACAAGATCCGCCACGACAAAGCGATCGACGGAATCGACGAAGTGCGCGACGAGACCGACAAGAACGGCCTGCGCATCGCGATCGATTTGAAGAAGGGCTTTAAGCCTGAGGCCATATTGGCCTATTTGATGGGGAAGACCGAGCTCCGCACCGGCTACAGCGCGAACATGGTCTGCATCTGCGATGGGCGCCCCCAGACCATCAACCTCCTTTCCTATTGCGATGCCTACATCGCCCACGAACTCGAGGTTTTGGTCAGAAGATGCAGATTCGACCTCGCCAAATCGGAGGCAAGGCTCGAGATCGTCAACGGCTTATTGAAGGCCGTCGACGTCATCGACGAAGTCATCCACATCATCCGCCACTCGCAAGACAAAGCGGACTCGAAGCTCAATTTGCAGAAGCGCTTTGGCTTCACCCCCAATCAAACCGAAGCCATCGTCATGATGTCTTTGTATAAGCTAAGCCACACCGATGTTGAGGTGCTGGAAGAGGAGAAGCGCCAGCTCGACGCCCTCATCGCCGATTTGAAGGAGACCCTCTCCTCCGAAGAGAAGCAACGCCGCATCGTCTCCAATGACCTCAAGGAAGTCGCGAAGAAGTACGGAACGCCGCGCCTTACCGCGATCGAAGAAGAGGATGTGGGGATGCGCCAGGTCAACAGACGCGACCTCATCGCCAGCGAAGAAGTCATGGTCGCCGTCTCAAGGGATGGTTACATCAAGCGCTCCACCATGGCATCCTGGAAAGGGTCGGGCGGCCATAATGGCGCGCGCCCAGGCCTAAAGCCAGGCGACACCCTCATTTATTGCGGCTGCTGCCTTACCACCGACTTCATGCTGATGTTCACCAACAAAGGCAATTACCTCTTCGTGCCCGTGCACCTATTGCGCGCGAATAAATGGTTAGAAGAGGGGCAGCACGTGAACTATGCGATCTCCTTGCCGCCCGACGAGAAAATCATCAGGGCTTTTGCGGTGCGCAAGTTCCGCGATGACCTCAACGTCGCCATTTTGTCCCGCAACGGCCAGATCAAGCGCACAAAGCTGAGCGCCTTCCCGGTCGTCCGCTATAACAGGCCGATCCGCGCCATGCGCTTGCTCGCCGATGATACGGTGGTGGATGTCGCGATCACATCGGGCAATTCCAACCTTTTGGTCCTCTCCGAAGACGGGCTTGCCGCCTATTACAACGAGAACCTCATCGCTTTGACCGCAACGAGTTCCAGCGGCATCAAGGCCGGCAGCTTCCGCGGCGCGCATTCCAGCCAGCTCATCGCTTTCGATCCAGAAGAAGGCGGCAAGGTATTGCTGGTCACCGATCTTGGCAATATCCGCGTCATGTCGATGAATAACATCGAGGCCGGCCCACGCCTATCCAAGGCGACGGTCCTCTTCAAGAGCTTCAAGAAGGAGCCGCATCTATTGGTCTATGCCTGCAAAGCGGGCGATAAAGAAGCGCCATATCGAATCAATTGCACATTGGAGGATGGCGATTACCTTGAGCTTGCCGCCCAAGACTTCCTGCTGACCCCGATGGACAAATACGCCAAGCGCGAGGATTCTTTCCCGAAGAATGGGCGCATTGCCTACATCCATCGCGAGGATAGCGACGTCATCACCAAAGACATGAAATCATATGCTCCGCCCGTCCAAGAAGCGGAAGGAGAGCCGCAAGAAGGCGCCGGAGAGCTATTGCCCGAAGGCGAAAATACCGAGGAGCGTCGTCTTGAAGGTGATTACGTGAGCGATCCTTCCGAAAATCGGGAAGAGACCCAAGTCGCAACGAAATTCGAGCAAATCTCCATATTTGGTGATGATGATTTCTAAAAAACCTATTACTTTGTAATAGATATAGAAATCTAGTATAAAATTAGTAGTTTTATAGTAAGCGACGAATTCCTTAAACGAATCGTCGCTTTTTATCATTTTTCTGCAAAAGAAAGGACACGTGTCGCATTTTTTTCACGTATACACGCATTCGCGGATGCCTAGCGCCCGCAAAAGGTTTATCATATTGGCATGAACAAAAAGCGCATCCCCTTCGCTTATGCGAAAAGCATCTACGAAATCGATGTTTCTTTCTATAAGAAGCTTGGCGTCAAATACATCCTCTGCGATCTCGACAATACGCTTGACCCATATATCGTCTCCGAGCCTCAGCAGGAGGCGATTGATTTGATCAAGAAGCTAAGCGAAGCCGATATAACCTTGATGATTGTTTCGAACAATTCCGGGAAAAGAGTGCACCATTACGCATCTTTGCTTGGAGTGGAAGCCGAATGTTTCATGAAGAAGCCTTTCTCAGGCCCGCTCATCAAAATGATGCAAAGACGCGGCATCAAGCCGGAAGAAGCAATCATGGTGGGGGACCAAATCATGACCGATGTCACGGCATCCAATGGCGCTGGCGTGCGGTGCGTGCTCACCGAGCCCCTATGCGACAAAGAGCCGCCTTGGACCAAATGGAATCGGCTCTTCGACCGACCGAAAAGAAAGAAAATGGCCGATGGAGGCCTGCTTAAAGACTGGAGGACACTCTTATGAGCAAACTTAACTTCGTCAGACGTTGCCACGAATGCGGCGTACCGCTTCAATGCGAAGACGAATCGATGCCTGGTTTCATCGAGGCACATTATCTCGAAAGTTCCGAGCACGCCGCGCTTTTCTGCCGCGATTGCTACAAGAAACAGCGTTTTAACTTTGCTCCGCAGGATCCCGTGGTTTCCCCTGGATTCCTTGAGATGCTGCACGACGCGCAGGCAAGCGACGCGCTCATCGTTTACGTCATCGACCTGTTCTCATTCGAGTCATCTTTCTCCAAAGAAGTCAATAGCATCATCGAAGGCCTTCCGATGGTCGTTATAGCGAATAAACGCGACCTTCTTCCCAAAACCTATAGCGATGCGAAACTGCGCGAGTACGTCGCGCATCGTTTCCGCTGCGCTCGCCTATCCGTGAAAGCCGATGACGTTCACCTCGTTTCGCTCACAAGCAGCGTCGATGTCAGCGAGATTGCGCAGGCCTGCAACGAAAAAAGGGCAGGGCACGACGTTTATGTCGTCGGCGGAGTCGGCGCCGGCAAGAGCCAGCTTATCTCCGCGTTCTTGCGCGAATACACGAATCCGAGCTTCAACTCCGCGATCCAGACCGCCAATTACGGATCCACCGATATCCGCGTCCTTCAAATCCCCCTTCCCGGCTCCAGCTATGCCTACGAGACCCCCGGCATCCCTCTAAGCAATTCCATCGCCGCATGCTTGACGGTCGAGCAGGCACGCGCATTGACGCCGCAAGAAGCCTTGAAGGCCGTCGCGGGCTCTTTGTCGCAAGGCGAAGCCCTCTATATATCCGGTTTGGCGAAAATCGAATTGCTCAAAGGGGCGAAAACCCCTATCTCAAGCTATTTCCCTCATGGAATCAAGTTCAAAAAAGGCAAACAGGTGGGCAAAAAAGACCCGTTCTTCGAGATTATCCGCCGCAATGGATTTGCTTTCATTTCCGAGAAGGCGACGGAGATCGGCGATTTCGACGTCTACGATGTGGAGGTCAGCGAATCCGATGCGTTCCGCGATATCGGCATCGAAGGGCTTGGATGGATCTGCTTCTATGCGCAGCAGCAGACGTTCCGCGTCTACGTTCCGCATAATGTAGCCATATACACCACAAGAGCCAAAATCACTCCTAAGGAGAAGAAGCAATGAAAGCAAAGTCGAAAATGAAGCTTAGGGCGATGGCCAATCGCCTTCCAACCATGTTCCAATTGGGAAAATCGATGCCCGATCAGGACTTTTACGATTGTTTGGACAAAGCGTTGGAAGTGCATGAGCTCATCAAGGTCTCTCTTTTGAATACGGCAGAGCTGAATCCGAAGTCGTTTGCCGCCCTTCTTGAGAAAAATCTCGGCGCCGAAGTGGTGCAGGTCATCGGCAGAGTGGTGGTCTTGTTCCGTCAGAGCAAGAACCATCCCGTCATTCAAGTGGAGGACTGATGGAGTCCATTATCCTCTACGGCGGGTCATTCGATCCAATTCATTCGGGGCACATCCGCATCGCCAAAGCAGCGTCCTTGATGCTGAATGCGGACGTTGTTTTCATTCCGGCCAAAGCGCCGCGGTTCAAGACCGTGACGACAAGTCAGGAAGATCGAATCAACATGCTCCGCTTGGCCTTAAAAGAAGACGGGTCAAGCGCCTTTTCTATCTCCTATTGCGAATTGGAGAGGGAAGGGGAGCAGACGAAAACGGTGGACACGGTCCATTATTTCAAAAAGAAATACCCAAAACACAGAATCTACCTCCTCATCGGAGCGGATCAAGTCAATTCCTTCCATCAATGGATTGAGGCGGATGAGATCGCAAGGCTTGTCACCCCGTTATACGTAACCCGAAGCGGCGTGAGCTTAAGCGATGAGAACCTGGCCAGATTCCACATGCAGCGGCTGGCCTACGATAAAGCGGGCCCTGTAAGCTCTACGGCGATACGAAGCCTGCGGAGCGCGGATATGCCTTTATCGGTGCGGAAATACATCGAAGACCATCGATTATATGGGGTAGGGGAGTTAGCGAAGATGATATCCCCTCACCGATTGGCCCATAGCATATCGGTCGCGAATCTCGCTTATGAAATAGCAAGATCCAACAATCTGCCGGACTACCAAAGCGCGTACCTGGCAGGCATTCTCCACGATTGCGCAAAAAAAATAGACGCCATCGAAGGAAAAAAGCTGATGGAAGAGTATTTCCCAGAATACGTAAGCCTGCCGGATTGGACATATCACCAATTCTTGGGATCGCATTTGGCGAGAACGCAGTTCGGCGTTGCGGATGAAGGGATATTGGACGCGATAAGCTTCCACGCCACAGGAAAAGCCCATATGACTCCGATAGGGAAAATCATATACGCCAGCGACAAAATCGATCCATTAAGGGCTTATGACTCAAGTAAATTGATTAGCAAATGCATTAAGAATTACCACGAAGGATTCGTTACGGTGCTTCGAGCAAATAGAGCGTATCTCACCGAAAACGGCTACAAAGTGGATAACCCGCTCACGGAAGCATGCATGAAACAATATCTAGGAAGGAAATAACCATGGAGCAAATACAAGAAGTTAAAATCGCAGTCGAGACATTAGACGAACACAAGGCAGAGGGCATCTCCGTCATCGATGTGAGTTCGCATTCTCCCTTCGTTTCTTATTACATTTTGGCAACATGCTCTAACGTCAGGGCACTCGGTGCCATGAAAGACATCCTAGAAGAGGCTTTTGAGAAAGCCGGTTTCCAAATCAGCGCCAAGGAAGGCGAGCCTGATTCCGGATGGGTCATCGTAGAGGCCGGCGAGGTATTGATCCATTTGTTCCTCGAAGCGAATAGACGCGAATTGAACCTCGAGGAATTGCTCAGCGAAATCGACAATCATTATAGGAAACCCGAAAAGACTCGTGAAAAATAAAGGACGGAAATCACGAGCAAATATTCAACTGAAAATCCGCGTTTGAAAAAATCGCGGTTTTCTTTAATTTTTCCATTACTTCGCATAATGTCCTTTATGTTAACTAGTCAATTAGAAAGCGTGCTGTGACCTGTAAATTTTATGCTCTCAAAATATAAAGCATCAAAAATATCGCAACTTTCCCACATCATTTTGTATTTTATAAATATCTACTAAATATCTACTTTTATTCTTGGCGGTTTTTCGCAGTAAAATGAAAGGATAATTTAGAAACTTTACGTAAATCAATAATCCATTTTTTATGTGCACCGCTTACGCCATTTTTTGATTGCTTCAAGAAAATGGCCTCTTGGTTTTGCCTGATGATTATAATTGGCTTTGCTCCTTGATGGTCACTAGTATCTTCTTTTAAACAGACCTTTTTTGTATAAGAAAAAGACCCTTTTGTAAGGGTCGAGAATCATGCACCAGTTTCCTAATCTTTCTTTGGCTTAAACTTCAGAAGAATGAAGGGAAGGTCAATGAGGAACATCATAATCAGGGCTATTAACGCATATGCGATTATATCTTCTACATTCCCCATGTTTCGCGCTAAAACGATTTCCGAGCCAATGCCCGGATGAGACACGCTGTTGGCGGTCAATACCTCGCTCATTATGGTTACTTTGAACGATAAGCCGATGGTTTGGGCGATCGAAAGCTTTATAAATGGCATTCCGTCTGGGATAAGCACCCCCACTACATTCATCGGTCTGCGCCATCCGCCGTCGAGATCCAACGACATTTTGATGTATTCGTCCTCATTCACGATTGCCGAAATA
>CAMORJ010000053.1 GCA_946623775.1 uncultured Bacillota bacterium
GTTTTCCTTAATAAGGAAACTTCACAAAGGGGGTCTGAAAGGCCTATACTTAGGCCTGGCCGCAGCCTTGTTGACTGTGGTGCACACTGTTTTGGTCTTCGGCGACCTCCTCGTATTCTTCCCTGCTGAAGTGGGCGGACTGCTTGCTAGCACCAGCCCAATCGCAGAAGGAACCAAGCTCACATTCCTTCTGGTCATCGCGATCGGAATGAGCGGAGAGGCAGCATTGTCCGCAGTATTGATCCCACCTCTAACACTTGCCGTCTCAAAAGCAGCGCCCCGTTTGGTAAAACAATCAGCTTAAGGAGTCTTTCACCATCATGCCCAATTTCAAGAAATTAGCGAAGACGTATGAGCGCAACGCCGTCATCGCCTTGCAGGAACTCGTCCACAGGAAATCCGTCTACGACGCAACGACCATCTCGGATGGCGCACCGTTTGGCGCCGGCGTCAAATCGGCGCTCGATTACGTCGCCCAATTAGGCCGCGAATACGGCTTTGAAGTCGATACATGCAAAGGCTATTGCACCGAACTCAGTTTCGGCAGCGAAGGCCCGCTCATCGGCATTTACGCCCATTCCGATGTCGTTCCCGTCTCCGGGCAATGGAGAAGCGGCCCTTTCGATGCGAAAATCGAAGGCGAAGGCAAAGACGCTAAGATGATTGGCCGTGGCACAAGCGACGACAAAGGACCCCTCATCGCCGCGCTTTACGCCATGAAGCTCCTTAAGGACAACAACCTCATCAACGGCTTCCGCGTCCGCCTTGTCACTGGCGGAGACGAAGAAAGGGGCTCGGGATGCTTGGAGCATTATTTCCATGCTTTGAAGAAACCTGCTTCCGATTATGGTTTCACCCCTGATGCGGACTTCCCTCTCATCTATGCGGAAAAGGGTATTGTCCGCGGAACCTTGTCCAGGAAGATCAATCTTGATCCCATCATCGCGATCGATGGAGGCGTCGTCAGCAATGCCGTCTGCGACCGCATCGTGATCACCATCAAGAAGGACAAAAAGTTCGAAGAGCATTTCAAATCCGCCAAAATCGATGGAAGCGTATCCGATTTGGGTGAGATCATGTTCGTCACCTACAAAGGCAAATCCGCCCACGGCTCCATGCCTCATATGGGCGTCAACGCCGCGGCGATCGCTTTCGCTGATTTGGGCGAATTCTATGAGAATCCATTCCTGCTTCAACTAGCCAAGGTCATCGGCGATGCCAATGGGGTTAGCTTCGGCGGCAATCAGGTTTCTCCCGAACTTGGCGATTGCACCTATAACTACGGCATCTTCTCCTATGACTCCAAGGAGAACCTCTCCATCAGCTTGGACTTCCGCTTTGGAGAATCCGCCAAACCCGAAGAGTGCATCAAACTTTTGGAGAAAGCGGTGCAGATGGGAATTGAGATCAATTCCAAATCGAAGCTCCTTCTCTTCGATAAAAAGAGCCCCCTTGTCGCGACTTTGATGAAATCCTATAAGAGGATGACCCATCGCTTCTTCGATAAGCCCATCGCCATCGGCGGCGGAACCTATGCCAAAGAAGCGGAGAACTGCGTCGCCTATGGCTCTGCTTTCCGTGAGCATCCCGGCGATATCCACTCTCCCAACGAATACATCTATCTCGACGATCTGTATAAGCAAATCGCCATCTACGCCGATGCGATTTACTCCTTGGGGCAGTTGAAAAAGTGAGGGCGAGAAAGAAAAGCTGGGCCGAGCCATACCTTGAAGCCCATGGCGAATTGGTCATAGGGGAAATCGATCCCTCTTCCGACTTTTTCCTTTCCTCTCCCAAATATCTTGAAATCGGAATCGGCAAAGGGGATTTCATCCTGCAGATGGCATCTGCCCATCCTGGGTGCTATCTCGGCTTAGAAAGGGATTCCAACGTCTTGGCCGTCGCGGCGAAGAAAGTGGTGGAGGCCTCTTTTGAGAACCGCATCCATTTGATGCTCGTTGATTTCGACGATGCCTATGAATCTTTGAGCCAATTGAGGTTCGACGTCATTTTCTTGAACTTCTCCGACCCATGGCCGAAAAAACGCCACTGGAAAAGAAGACTGACGGAGAGAAAGCGCCTCGCGAATATCGTTTCGCTTCTGGAAGACGATGGCGAGATCCGCGTTAAAACCGACAACCAATCCCTATATCAATTCACTTTAGAAGAGGCTGAGGCCGATGGCTTGGACATTGTCGTCTCGGAGGAGAATTACGAATTCGATTCCGCCCACGACGCCATGAGTGAGTACGAATCCCGCTTCCGCGGCTTAGGCAACCCCATCTACCGCATCATCTTGAAAAAGAAGGTCAAGTAACATGGAGCTATTCCATAACTGCATACACGGCGAAGACATCCTATTCGTCATTTTCGATCCCGATGCAATCCCCGATAAAACTGAAAAGAAGGGGGACGTGTATGCGTTATATAAAGGAGAAGAGCTTGTTGGATATAATTTCTTCTCCTTCCATGACCTCGTCAAAACCAAGGAAAAAGGATTGATCGTCAGCCCAAACGATAAGCTGATTGATGTGTTGAATTTCCGCTTAGGCTATCTTGGATTGCCCCTTTTGCCTTACGTTCGCAATTCCTATTTCAAAGCCGCAAAGGTGGTGGATATCAAAGATCATCCATCCAATGGCAGAACCAAAGTCGTAACCCTAAATCTCGGAGATGGGAATGTGGCTGCCGTCACCAAATATGCCAACTTCGGCATTGGCGATATGTTGGTGGTTCTGATCGATAAAGGCTTCCGCTTCAATGGAACCGTCTTCCATGGCGGCATTGAAAAAGGAATTCGATTCGACGCGGAGATTTGCTCCGCTTCCGATTTGCGTCTAGGCGATGAATCCAATGCGGCTTTCGTCATCGACGGATATGAGCCGGGCGATGATTTCTTCTTGAAATGACGCTTGCTGCTGAAAGATTTGCAACATTATTGTAAAAATCGTTCATTATATCGAATGATTAATAGCGGTAAATATCAGTAAAAGTTCCGATTAATTGGGAACTTTTTTGTTTTTGAAAATTTTTTCAAAAAAAGGTGTTAATTTAGGATGTTAATAAGTACAATAAGAGCGCTTACAAGGGGGTGTGTTTATGAATAATATGAAAGATAGGGTCACGATCTACCAAGTGGCCAAAGCGGCAGGGGTATCTCTAGCGACCGTAAGCCGCGTCATCAACAAGCAGGGCTCCGTCACCCCGGAGACCAGGAAGAAAGTCGAGGACACCATTGCCCGTCTCGGCTATCGTCCCTCTGGACTTGCCCAGGCCCTTGCCACCAACCGCACGACCTATATCGGCGTCATCGTCCCGAGCGCCAATTATGTTTATCTGGCCAATTTCCTCAACGGCGTCACCGAAACCGCCAAAGAGAAAGGCTTGGTTTTGACTCTTCTCACCACGGGGCATTCCCGCGATGAGGCTTTGTCGATGATCGAGAAGGTTATTTCCTCCCATGCCGACGGGGCCATCATCTTTGATGACCAGCTCAATCCAGACGATGTCCAGAAGATCTCTTCCTATAACGTACCGACCGTCGTCGTTGACCGCACCGTGACTGGAAACAAGATCGGATGCGTCCGCTTCAATTACGATGATGCGTTGCGTCACGTCATCACCTCCTACTACGAAAAAGGCGGCGACAAGGAAGCTTATTTCCTTCACGTCCACAACGCTGGACGTTTGCTATCCCGCTGCGAATCCACTTATGTGTCCGCGTTAGAAAACCTTGGCAGAAAGGTCAACGTCATCAACTCCGATGATTCGTACACGCGTACATATATGGATTTTAAGAAGTATTTCAAAACGATTCATGGCGGTCTGTTCATCTGCTATCGCGATTCCATCGCAGCCGCGGTCATGAACGCCGCGATCGATTCTGGGCTAAACGTTCCAAACGATGTCGAAATCCTCTCCATCGTCGGAACCAAATACGCCCATATCTTCCGCCCGACCCTCTCCACGATGAATATCGACATGCAGGAAGTAGGCCGCAGGGCGATGTTCATGCTGACTGACCTCTTATCCAATAACCTCATCGATAAGATTTCCTCCTTCGATGCTGAATTCATCCAAGGCGGATCGATGATCGTCCGCTGACCCGATATGGCTCGAACCGCTCAGATTGAGCGGTTTTTAAGCTGTTTTCAAATAATTGCGACCTTATTTACCAAAGGTAAAATAGATTTTTAGCACTCAAGACTTGAAAGTGCTAAAAATATGGTTATCATTATTTGCGTACCCAAGAAAGGAATGTAATCATGATCAAACCTTTGAATGATTATCTATTGTTGGAGAAACTCCCCAACGAAAAGAAAGTCGGCTCTTTGGTGCTCACCAGCGAAAAGAAAACCGGCAAC
Organism: uncultured Bacillota bacterium; assembly: GCA_946623775.1. Classification (GTDB taxonomy): domain Bacteria; phylum Bacillota_I; class Bacilli_A; order RFN20; family CAG-826; genus Alloenteromonas. Next base: position 4,365 of record CAMORJ010000053.1, read on the forward strand.
GTTGCAACCGTCATTGCCGTCGGCCCAGGCAAAGTTCTGGAATCCGGCAAATTAGTACCGCCCTCCCTAAAGGAATTCCAGCGCGTCATCTACCGCGACTACGCCGGAACCGAATACGAAGACGGGGACCACAAGTATCTCCTCATCAAGGAAGAGGATATCCTTGCCGTCATCGAATAAGAAAGGAAGCAATAGACTATGGCAAAAGAAATTATTCTGGGAAAGCCCGCACGCGACGCGATGATTGAAGGCGTCGATACGCTCGCCAATACCGTCAAACTGACGCTAGGCCCGAAAGGACGCAACGTCGTCTTGGACAAAGGGTATGGCAGTCCGCTCATCACCAACGACGGCGTCACCATCGCCAAGGAAATGGAACTCGAGAATCCATATGCCAACATGGGCGCCAAACTCGTCTATGAAGTCGCGAACAAGACCAACGACGCGGCAGGCGATGGCACGACTACCGCGACCTTGCTCGCCCAAGCCATCATCCACCGCGGCATCAATTCCGTCGAAAAAGGCTGCAACCCGGTCTTCGTCCGTCAGGGCATTGAGCTCGCCGGCAAAGCCGTCGCCGCGGAATTGCTGAAACTCTCCCACCCAATCGACACCAATGAGGATATCCAGTCCGTCGCGACCATCTCCTCTGGCGATCCCGCAATCGGCGCCCTCATCGCCCGCGCTATGGCGGCGGTTGGCAAAAACGGCGTTATCTCCGTCGATGATTCCAAAGGCATCGAAGACGAACTCTCCATCACCCAAGGCTTGGAGTTCGATAAAGGCTACATCTCCCCGTATATGGTCTCCGACCGCGAGAAGATGGTCGCCGAGCTCGAAGATGCTTACGTCATGGTCACCGACCAGAAGATCTCTTCGGTCAATGACATCGTCCCGCTTCTCCAGGCTGTGGTCGATTCCCATCGCCCGCTCCTTATCATCGCTGAAGACCTCGATGCCGATGTCACCTCGACCATCGTCGTCAACAAGCTCCGCGGCACCTTCAATGTCGTCGCGGTGAAAGCCCCTGAATTCGGCGATGCGCAGAAGGCCGCATTGCAGGATATTGCCATCACCACCGGCGCGAAGTTCTATTCCAAAGACCTATCGATGGCCTTGAAGGATATGACCATCGAAGACCTCGGCTATGTCAAGAAAGTCACCGTCAAGAAAGACAAGACCATCCTTGTCGGCGGCGAAGGCGACAAAGCCGAAATCGAAGCCCGCATCGCTGAACTCCAGAAGCAGATGGAACTCTCCAGCAGCGAATACGATAAGAAGGCCCTTGCCAAACGTATCGCCAAGCTCTCCGATGGCGTCGCCGTCTTGAAAGTCGGCGCCCTCACCGAATCCGAACTCAAAGAGAAGAAGCTCCGCATCGAAGATGCCCTCAACGCGACCAAAGCCGCCGTTTCCGAAGGCATCGTCATCGGTGGTGGAGCCGCCCTCACCGAGGTTTACAAAGCCCTCAAGAAGACGCTTAAGTCCGATGTTCCCGATGTTCAGAAAGGCATCGATGCGGTTCTCGAATCCCTTTATGAGCCGCTTCGCCAGATCGCCGAGAACGCCGGTTTCGAACCCGAGGAGATCGTCGAACTCCAGAAGGTCGCCAAGCCTAACTTCGGCTTCGATGCCAAGAATGGCGTTTGGGTCGATATGCTTGAGGCTGGAATCGTTGACCCGACCAAAGTCACTCGTTCCGCCATCCTCAACGCCTCTTCCATCGCTGCGCTATTCGTCACAACCGAAGCAGCAGTGACTGAAATCAAAGAGAAAAATCCTGCTCCCGTTCCGCAAATGGGCGGGGACATGTATTGATTCTCGAACGAAAAAATGAAAATCGCGACCTCAATTTCAATGAGGCCGCGATTTTTGTTTTGGATTACAGTTTGGTCACTTGCAAGGTGATGGTGGTATCCGTTTGATCGATGACGGTGAAGCCCCAAGGAATGTCGGCTCCGCTATTCATCTTCGTTTTGTTTTTGAGGATGTTGGAGCAGGTCGATGCATCGAAAGTGGTGGAACCGCATCCATAGGCGGAAGTGCCGAAGAGGATATCCTGCCTACCGAAATTGCGATAGGTGCCTTTTGAGCCAATGAATAGGTTTGACTTACAGGCAGGTACAGCCTCGATGAGCCTGTATCCGGAATCCGAGCTGGAAGAGGTGTTGCTGGCGACGACGTAGGCGCTGCTGGAAAGAGGGTTGGAAGCATAGCCGGTGAAATTGTTGTTGCGGCCGTATGTGCCTGGGCGATAGTCGGCATGCATCACCTTCAGTCCGGCCTGGGTATAGATTTTGCCGGTGCCGTTCCCGTTATAGTAATCTGCCCATTCAGGGTAGCCTTCGGTCGCGTCCATTTCGTTGAGGCCGGTTGGCGTGTAGTATTCGCACATGAAATACTCATCGTATTGGGTGCCGTTCCAAGAATCTGGATCGATGAGCATCAAACAATCGCCTGTGGATTGGAAGTCGTGCAAGGTGATGGTGAATTCATCGAGCTCGCCCGTGGGAACATAGGGGCTGACCCAGCCATACATCGCTTTCGAAACGGCATTGTGGTCGCCGACGTTCAAATCCATTATGTCAGATCCGCCAGCAGGGCAGCCATCGGTGCCGCTATCATAGGAATAATGATCATCGACGCCCAATAGATGTCCGGTTTCATGAGCCAAGGTATGGATATCTATATTCGGGGTATAGTAACCGTTGGTGATGTGGGATAGCGGCGACCAAAAATAGTCGCCGACGACTGGGTTATTGACGTTCGGAAGCTTTCCGCTGATGGAGGTAAAGGCCCACCAAACGGACGTCTTTTCCGAATAGCCATCCCAGATGGTGCCGTTGTTCTTCCAAACGAATTCCACGGCATCGACGTAGCCGTCGCTGTTTTGATCGAGCCCGTTGCTCGCGATTGCATTGGAGTAGCTTGAAACGATGGTTTGCAAAGTGCTGATGAAAGTGGCGTTATTCATGGCCGATTGGCCGAAGCTGCTGGTGCTTACCCCCAGGTTATATGGCTCGACCATGATGCCTTGCATCCTGAGTTCCCCATAGGAAGACGCTTCGTAGTACGAACGGAGGGATTGCCATCCCGTTTCGGAGGGATCGCCATTATACGCGATGTCGATGGTATCGAGTTCGTCCTCCGTGAACGAAGTATCATTGGTGTGAACCGGGATGATCAGCAATTTCTGGTCGCCGATGGTGTCCAAGACGCAGTCGCTGGAGAAAATATTCTTCTCCGGCTGATTGTGAAAGCGAGTGGTCCTGGTTCCGAAAGGCCTATAGCCTACTTCGGTTCCGCTGGAACTGGAGCTCTTTGATTGGCTGCTGGAGGAGGACCTTGAAGAAGACGATGCGCTGGTTTTTTGGGTTTTGCTAGAGGTGGCGGGAGGAGTGCGGGTAATATCGGTATTGGCTGTAGGGATGGATGGAATGGAAGACTCGGATGCGTTGCTGGGCACCGCGCCGGTGGAATCCGTCTTGCCGGCATCGGAGGTATTCGTGTCGCTGGAACCGTTGGAGGAAGTGTGAACGACAAAACTAAAAGAACAGCTTGAGAGAAGCAATGCTGTCATTGGAAATATAAATGCTTTTTTCATTTTCTATCCTCCTTGGGCCATATTTTAGCGCGTATACATAAATTTTACTTAAGAATTAAAGAGAAACTGTGGTTGGCCTTACATAGGCGTCATAGCCTGAGCTCACCAATCCGAATGAGCTGCCGAACCCTTCGATGGAGCCATTTTGCCTGCGCTTGGCATAGTTTAGGTATTCACGGAAGGTTTCATAATGGTCGTCCGTGTAGAACAGGACGCTTTCCGATCCGTATTGGGCCATGCCTTGGGGGAATGCCACTAGTCTTTCTGCCCCGCGGCTTATCCTGCTGCCGTTGTTATAGGATGTGTTTCCTTTGGCCGCGATGTCGATTTCGAAGTACCGATTGTAGTTCGGCGCCGGCATGCAGCGGGTATAGCCGTTGGTGCGGGTGTAGTACTTGCTGTACATCCTTCCATAGGTTCCGAAATTGGAAAGCGCCAGAGCGCGGCTTCCATCGGTGTCGGAATCGTCATTGAATACGTAGTTGACCGGCAATTCTCCAAAGGCTTGGTAATAGGCCGCGACCTCCAATTTGTCGCAATACCAAGTCGTCATATCCGACTCGACTGACTTGGCAAGGGTTTTGTAAACGGAGCCATCGAGATTGTAGATGACGCATTGATCGTTGACCGCGAGCACTCGCCCGATTCTGTAATAGCCATCGTCAATCCAATCATCTGACGAAGAAGATGCGGAAGAAGATTCCTCGCTGCTGGATTCAACGGAAACCGTCGATGGAACGCTGGGCGTTGTGGTAGCGGATGATTCCTCGCCGCTAGGGATGGAAGAAGGTTCGAAAGAAGTGGAAAAACCGCCTTCTCCGCTGCTGGAAGCGGTAGAGGTTTGGGGCAGCGTGAATGTCAATTTGCATGCGCTTAGCCCCAGGGCGGCAATTGTGATTACTAAGATCTTCCCTCTGACCATAGCCCCCGATTATACCCCATAAAATAAATAATGCGAGCATATGTGCGCGCGAAAAAAAGAAAAGCCCAAGCGTCAATGCTTGGGCGAACAATCGTGGCTGATATTAGAGCTTGCGGTTGTAGTATTCGATGATGGCGGATTCGTTGATGTCGAGTGGGAGCTCGTTGCGCTCGGGGAGCCTGGTGAAGGTTCCGCAGAACTTATCGGCGTCGACGCTGACATAGCCGCAGCTGGAGGGTTTGGACTCCATGGCTTCCCTGACGACCTTCAATGGGCTCTCTTCTTTGAGGGAGATGACGTCGCCGACTTGGCAAAGGCGGGAAGCGATGTCGCACTTCTTGCCGTTGACAAGGATGTGTCCATGGTTGACGAGCTGACGGGCGCCGGCACGAGTGCGGGCGAATCCCATGCGATAGACGAGGTTGTCGAGCCTGGACTCAAGGATCCTGAAGAAGGCGAGGCCGGTGACGGTCGGATCCTTCTTGGCGAGGATGAAGAGACGACGGAATTGACGCTCATTGACACCGTAGAGGTTCCTGAGCTTCTGTTTCTCAAGGAGCTGGACTCCGTATTCGGAGGACTTCCTCTTACGATCTTGGCCGTGCTGGCCAGGGCCATACGGCCTCTTCTTCAATTCGTCGCCCGTCTCGAGAGTCGAGAAGTTGAGGTGGCGGGACTTTTTCCACGTGCTTTGGGTGTACCTAGACATTTTTTTGTCTCCTTTCTTTGCGTTTACAAAGGTAAGGTGTCTCTTCCATCTTCCCGGGTGTCGGAAGTGATTTCAGCCCAGTAGCAAGGGCTTACTTTGTTTTGATTATCCGACGTCGGACGGAAGCGTAGAGACATGCTGCTTCTTCACGCAGGTAAGAGTATACACGCGTACAACATGCGGAGGCAACAAAAATCGAACAAAGCATCCAATTGTCTTCTCGCATTTCCATCAACGACAAACCTTATCTAAGCAAAAATGCAAAAATCTATGTCATTAACAAAAAACGAGAATGTATAATTTGGTTAATATAAGGAAAGGAAATATTCCATGAAAAAATTCTTAGAATTCGCCGGTCTATGTTCTTTAGGCCTTGCCATCGTTGGTTTCATCCTGATGATGGCGACTCCCGCTGTCGCGGCTTTTGCTGGTGACAACGT
>CAMORJ010000054.1 GCA_946623775.1 uncultured Bacillota bacterium
AAAGATAGAAGCGTCATCTCTCGATATCTGAAAAGCATTATGGAAAGCAATGTGCAAAAACAAGGGGTAATGCGTAGGCTTTTGCACATTGCAAATTCGGATAAACCAGTATCGTTTTACAACTTAGATGTTGCCCTTATGATAGGCGAAAAACTTAAAACGCGATATGGGTTTGCGCTTCAAGAACAATTTGAATCTTTCCTGAAGAATAAACAGCAAACCGAGAACAAATCCATAATTTACACCGATGGAATCTTATCTCTTGACGTAATGATTACTCCCGAAGAAGAAACTGTTTGGCTTAACGTTGAACAAATAGCCACACTATTTGGTACATCCACGGAAAATGTGTATATGCATATAGAAAACATCTTTGAAGAAGGGGAGATCGATAATTCAGTTACTAAGGATTTCTTAGTAACTCAAAGGGTTTTTGTTCATAGGGCTGCCGATGGGAAGAATTACAATACGCTCTTCTATAATTTAGATGTAATTCTGTCAGTGGGATATCGCGTGCAAAGCAAAAAGGCAATCATGTTCCGCAGATGGGCAAATTCGGTTTTGAAAGAGTATTTGTTTAAAGGCTATGTGATCAATGAATCGAGGACCCTTGTCACGGATGAAAACTACGTCAACTTAATACATAGGGTGGATAGCATCGACCGCCGCTTGGCAAACGTGGAAAGACAACATGCGGAAGAGAAAGAAATCATATTCTTTGACGGAGCATATTTTGATGCTCGAAGATTCATGAAAGGTCTTGTTGGTCGAGCAGAAAAGAGCATTATCCTGATCGACCCTTATACCGATATCAAAACGCTGGATTACCTAACGGGCAAAAGGTCTGATGCTTCGCTTTTATTGTTCTTCTCCAATAAATCCAAGCTATCCAAAATGGACATCGACGCGTTCAATTCCCAATACGGCGGATTGAAAACTATGGTCTGCGATTCGTTTCATGATAGATTCATCATCCTCGACGAAAAGGCTTTATATCATTTAGGAGCATCGCTGAATTATGCTGGCAAAAGCACCTTTGCCATCACGAAAATGGAAAGCCCGAAGATTCTCTCTTTGATTCTTGAGGAGCTGAAAAGGGTTATGGGAAAAAGCGTTATTTTGTGACGGTCTTCTTCTTTTTCGCTTTCTTATCCACGTTGGGGTTGGCCAAATGGCGAATCAACTGCCTGATGACCTTGTTGAAAAAGACCCTATCTTCCTTGGATAGCGCTTTGTATGCCGCGTGAGCAGGTCTGATCTGCCGAGGGAATTGCCTGAAGAAAGTGGCGAAGTCCTGAGCCTCGAAAGAATCGAGGGCGCCGAAAAGGATTTTCGTGAATCTTTCCCTGTCGTCGGGGACTATGGCGTTGATCCAGCCGTTGATGGACTTATCAAGGTTGGAAGAGGTTAAAGAACGCTTCTTGAGATATATGAAATCGTCGCCGCGGATAACCCATTCCAGGGGATTATGCTGGAAGACCGCGACATTCAAGCTGCGGATGATTTTGATGTCGTCCTCGCAGTTGAAAAGCATGCCGACGATGGAATCGGATGGAACGATCTTGGTATAGCGCGAGTCGGACTTCAGATAGTCGAGCACTTTTTTGTCACGGAATCCAGGGCCTTCGAAGGAATAGCAGGATTGGATTCGGCTTTCGCGCTGCAAGGCGTATAGGCAATAGGCTGCGATATGGCCTCCTTTGGAATGCCCTAAAATGACGACGTTTTTATTCGAATTCGATAGCACGTCCCCGACGAATTCAATCGCAAGAGGGTAAGAGGCGATTTCTTCTTTGAAGGATAGAACGAAGTCTTCCTCCCATCCGATATAGCATGGGGTGGTGCCTTCGAATCCAATGACGATTAAATCGCCGAGGTCGAAAGCGGTGGCTTTGAATTCGACGCGCCCCTTCTTTTCTTTGACTCTTTTCTGCCTCAATACAAGAATGCTCTGGTAGCGTTTGCTATCGTGGAGCGCCTTCATAAGCGCTGCTGATTTTTTAGGCAGGAAGCAATCTAAATGAGGGGTAGGGGTCAGATATTCGCTTTTTTCTGCGTACTCGGCCAATGAAAGCGGATGATCGGGGTCCGTGTCGAAATCGGTATAGCTAAGCCACGACAGCAAAACGGCATCGACGATGTTGAACGGGGATTCGTCGAAACCCTCGGCTTTCTTTCTCGCATAAGTTAAAAAATTCATATCCGCACATATTGTCGGACTTTTTTGGCTGCTAGACAAATGGGTATATGCGATTGCGAACAAACAAAAACGCGGCAGCGCCGCGATTTGATTCATTCCTCGTATTCTTCTAAGATCCTGGCGAATTCGATTTTGCTATTGGGGTCGTCCAAATCCCAACCATACGGTTTGAACTCGCCTGACACCAAATTCTCATACACGTCCTCAATATCTTTTTCCCAAAGGGAATCGAAGTCTTCGGTTTTGGAGTGATATGCGACAAGCGGCATCATCCTCAAATAAGGATAAGAGCAATAATCGAATTGATCCTTCAACCATTTGTTGCGCGCGAATAGGCCTTCCAACGAGACGCCTTTGGATAGAATCAAGATGACGATCCGCGAGGGGTCGATGGGATCGCCCGCCATTTCGGAAGGATATCCGGACTCGCAAAGGGCGGAAAGCATTTCCTTAGCGATTTCTTCTTGGCCAACGCCGTATGAAAGCTGCAGTTTTTCCATGAGGCGAATATACCATAGTTCGTTCCCGATGTCCTAATGATTGTTATACAATATGCGAGCGCGCCGGTAGCGCAACTGGATAGAGCATCAGACTTCGAATCTGAAGGCTGCGGGTTCGATTCCTGCCCGGCGCGCCATTTTTTATCTCAGATTAAATAAAGCAAAGTTATCGTTTGATTATCGAAAGAAAATGCGGATTTTCGTGTTGACGCACTATATACCTCGCGATATGATGTATCTCGCAACAGGGGGTATGAGATGGACGCTCAATTGCGAAGAGGTGTGCTGGATGTCTGCGTCCTGGCCGCCATCAAGAACGAAGATTCCTATGGTTATAAGATCATCAAAGATCTAAGACCCGTTTTGGAATTGTCCGAGTCCACCCTCTACACGATCTTGAAGAGGTTGGAGGAAGCCAAGATGCTCGTAGTCCGCTCGGCGGAATTCGAGGGCAGGCTTCGCAAGTACTACCACATTACGCCTCTAGGCCTAAAGCGTATCGAAGAATTCAAGTCGGAGTGGAGGGAGCTTTCAAGCATCTACTCATTCATCGTGGAGGCATAGTCAATGAAGAAAGAAGAATTCTTGAAAGAACTGAAAAAGCGTCTTAAAGGGCTTCCGAAAGACGACCTCGAAAACCGCATCCGCTTCTATGGCGAAATGATCGACGACCGAATCGACGATGGCATGTCGGAAGAAGACGCCGTCAAAGAAGTCGGGACGGTGGATGAGGTGGTGGCGCAAATCGCCGCCGAGACGCCGCTGGCTCGCCTTGTGAAGGAGCGCACAAAACCGAAAAGGTCGCTCAGGACCTGGGAAATCATCCTATTGATTCTGGGATTCCCATTGTGGTTCCCGCTGGCGCTCACCGCATTGATTCTGTGCTTGGTCGGATATCTTCTGATCTGGGTTCTCGACATCGTCGTCTATGCTGTCGAACTTGCCTTCGCCGTTGCTTCGATAGGCTCGATTGTGGCTCTGTTCGCTTCCATGGCGACCGGACAGCCGATGATGTTCTGGCTTGGCTCGGCGATACTTTGCGCCGGCGCGGCAATGCTATTGGCATTCGGATGCGTGGGCATTACGAAGGCCACGCTGAAACTATCGAAAAGAATCCTGATCGGCATAAAAACCGCATTCTTGGGAAAGGGGAATAAAAACAATGAATAAACTATTGCTGATTCCAATCATTTTGGGAAGCACGCTGCTTGTGGCGGGCAGCATCATCGTCGGCGTCACGGCGAATAAACTTGTGAAAGCGAACGCCGAATACACGCAATCGGTCCACGAAATCACCGACGAGTTCGAATCATTCGACATCGATTTGGAGACCGAGGCATTGAAGTTCGTCATCACCGAAGACGGGAAAAGCACGATTACATGCGATGACGCCGAAAAAATCCATCACACCGTCGCGGTGGAAGACGGAGTCCTGAAAATCAAAAGGATCGACGAAAGGGAATGGTTCCAGAAGATCTTTAACTGGAACTTCAACAACATGAAAGTCACGGTCTCCGTCCCTCAGGCGACCTATTCCAACCTCAAGATCAAAGCCTCCACCGGCTCCGTCAGCGTTCCACACGGCTATACCTTCAAAAACGTGAACGTCGATTTGTCCACGGGGGCATTGGAATTTGCTTCCGACGTCGAAGAGAATCTCTCCGCGGAAGCCTCCACCGGCGCGATCCATTTAAGCGATTTGTCTGCCAAAAAGGTTTACGCAAAGGTCTCCACGGGTGCGCTTCGCCTGCAAAACGTCAATGTGGCGGAAGACGTTATCACCTCAACGTCCACCGGCGCGACCTTGCTTGATAATGTCCGCGCCAAAAGCCTTAACGCTTCCGGCTCCACTGGCACAATCACGGTGAAAAACACAATCATCGAGGGGCATATGGAAATCAAAACCTCCACCGGGAATATCCGAATCGAGGATTCCGACGCCGCGACGGTTCATGCAAAAGCTAGCACCGGTAACATCGACGCCATCTTCTTGAGCAGCAAGATTGTCTATGCGTCATCCGACACCGGCAGGGTCGACGTACCGCATTCCTCCGAAGGCGGAAAGTGCGAGATGGAAACCTCCACCGGCCACATCGTCGTTAAATTCAAAGCATAAGGCGAAAAAGCGCCTTGGGAATCAGAATCGACCATGGTAACCATGGTCTTTTCTTTCGTTTTCCAGCGCTTTTTCGCCGTGAGATTCATAAATAGGTGAAAAAATGTTTATCGCAGGCGCGCACATATAGTAAAATTAGGCGCATAACATGAGGTATAAATAATGGCATTCGGCATCCTTTATGATTATTTGATGGGCCAAACCATCGAGGCGTATCGCTATTTCGGTGCGCATTTCGTCGAGCAAGACGGACAGCATGGCGTCATGTTCCGTCTATATGCTCCTATGGCGGATGACGTCTCTGTCATCGGTGAATTCAACGGCTGGGACGTTAGGACCCACAAGATGAATAAAGTCGATGACGCGGGCGTTTGGGAAATCTTCATCCCTGGCCTAGCCGATTATCAATCCTATAAATTCCATTTCAAAAACGCCCGCGGCGAATACGTCGACAAAGCCGACCCATTCGCTTTCTATAGCGAGCTCCGCCCGCAGAGCTGCTCCCGAATCTTCGATATCGAGAACTTCATCTGGCACGATGATGAATGGCTCAAGAGAAGGAACCGCTGCGAAGAAGAGGCGATGTCCATCTACGAGATGCACCTAGGCTCGTGGAAGGGCAAAATCTACGATCGCTATCCCTCTTATGAGGAAGTCGCGGATTACCTTATCCCATATCTGCAGGAGATGGGATATACCCATATCGAAATCATGCCGATCACACAGTATCCGTTCGATGGATCCTGGGGATATCAGGCCACTGGCTTCTATTCCGTCGACAGCCGTTATGGCAATCCGAAGCAGCTCATGAGCTTCGTCGACCGCATGCACCAGGCGGGATTCGGCGTCATCCTCGATTTCGCCCCCGTCCACTTCGCGAACGATTCCTTCGCCCTCCGCGAATACGATGGAACCTGCTTATACGAATACAGCGACCCAGCGCATACTTTGTCGCCTTGGGGAAGCGCGCAGTTCGATTTGGGGAAAGACCCGGTCCGTTCCTTCCTGATGTCGGCGATGAACTTCTTCATCGAGTATTTCCACTTCGATGGCATCCGCTGCGACGCGGTCAGCAACATCGTCTATTGGGACGGCAATAAAGCCAACGGTGAGAACTACGGCGCGACCGAATTCATCCGCCGCCTCAACGGCAAGATCCATTATGCGCATCCGAATGTCATGATGATCGCCGAAGACAGCACCGATTTCACCAAAGTCACCACGCCGACGGAATACGGCGGACTTGGATTCGACTATAAGTGGGACCTCGGCTGGATGAACGATACTTTGAAGTATTACTCTAAAGACCCGATCTACAAGAAATACGAGCACAACAAGCTCACGTTCTCGATGGCCTATTTCTATTCCGAGCACTTCTTGCTGCCGCTTAGCCACGACGAAGTCGTCCACGGCAAAGGGACCATCATCAACAAGATGTGGGGCGGATACGACCAGAAATTCGCGCTTGTCCGCAACCTCTATGCCTATCAATATGCCCATCCTGGCAAGAAGCTGAACTTCATGGGCAATGAGCTTGCTTCTTGGGACGAGTGGAACGAAAATAAGTCCCTTGCTTGGAATCTTTTGTCCTTCCCCAAGCATGACTCCGTCAAGAGGATGTGCCGCGACCTCAACCTCATCTATCGCGCCCATCCGGCCCTCTATAGGGAAGAATACAATCCCGAGCGCTTCGCATGGACGATGGTCGACAACAACGATCAATCCGTCTTCGCGTTCGAGAGAAGATTCGGCGACGAAGTGATTCTCTGCGTCTTCAACATGACCCCGAATTATTACGAGTATTACGACGTCGGCGTATACGAAGAAGGCGAGTACGAAGAGATCTTCAATTCAGATAAAGATGTCTATGGCGGCTGGAATCAGTATAATGGATTGCCCGTTACCGCTTATCCGGGCGGCAACCTTGAGGGCAGGCCCCTTCATATCTGCATCAAGTTAGGCTCATTCGCCGCGGCGTTCTTCCGCAAAAAGACCCCTGAACCCGCCCCAAAGCCTAAGCCGAAGAGGGCAAAGCGTAAGTAATTTGTATGTAAGGAAATATATATGTTTCAAAATAAACTAGACTTCAAACAAACTTTCGAGCGCCGTCTCGAAGAAAAGTACGGCCGCACGGTCGAAGATGCCCATATCACTGAGCGTTATGACATCCTCGGCGGCATGGTCCGCGACTATGCCGGCTATGCCTGGCGTGATTGCCGCGAGCATATCCTCGGCAACAACGACAAGCAGCTCGTCTACTTCTCCATGGAATTCCTCATGGGCAGGCTTTTGACCTCCAACATGATGAACCTTGGCATCTATAAGATCGCTAAGGAAGGACTTGCCGAACTTGGCATCGACATCCATGACCTCGAAGAGATGGAATCCGATGCCGGACTTGGCAATGGCGGCCTTGGAAGGCTCGCTGCCTGCTTCCTCGATTCGATTGCCTCTTTAGGCTATCCCGGCATCGGGAATACCATCCGTTACGAATACGGATTTTTCCGTCAGAAATTCGTCAATGGTCAGCAGGTTGAGCTTCCTGACCAATGGTTATCCAATGGCTTCGTTTTCGAGGTCAGAAAACCTAAGCACGCAGTAGAAGTCGAATTCTATGGCGATGCCGAAACCTTCCTTAAGCCCAACGGCGAATACGGCTTGCGCACGGTCAACGCGACCCATGTCCGCGCCGTTCCTTATGACGTCTCCATCCCCGGCTACCGCAATGGCGTCGCCAATACACTTCGCCTTTGGTCGGCCGAGCCGAGCGAAAGGAATCTTCCTTCCAACCAGAGCTTCGATGATTATCTGAAGACCTTGAAGGAACTTTGCCATGGTCTATATCCGGATGACTCCACGGAACACGGCAGGATGCTGCGCCTCCGTCAGCAGTATTTCTTGGTGTCGGCTGGACTTCAGTCCGCAATGCGCTCTTACTACAGAAGATACGGCACATTCGAGACTTTCCCGGCAGCGTATTGCTTCCAGCTCAATGATACCCATCCGATTTTGGCCATCCCCGAGATGATGCGTCTTTTGATGGATGTCTATAACTATGGCTGGGATGATGCCTGGAAGATCGTCACCAAGGTCTTTGCCTACACCAACCATACCGTCATGCCTGAGGCACTTGAGAAATGGCCTGTCCAATATGTCCGTGAATTGACTCCTCGCGTCTTCATGATCATTGAGGAGATCAACAGGAGGTTCAACATCTACCTCAATGAGAGGGGCGTCGACCAGAACGACCGTTATCAGATGCAGATCATCAAAGACGGTCAGATCCATATGACCAATATGGCAATCTACACCGGCTACTCGGTCAATGGCGTTGCGAAGATCCACACCCAAATCCTCAAGGACTACACCTTCGCTGCCTTCTATAGGCTCTATCCCGAGAAGTTCAACAATAAGACCAATGGTGTCACCCATAGACGCTGGTTGATGTATTCCAACCCCCGTCTTACCAAGGTCATCTCCGACCATATCGGAAAGGAGTGGAAGACCCATTTCGAATCCGAAATCGGAAAGTTCCTCGCCTTTGCCGATGACGCGGATGTCCAGCGCGAAATCATGGAAGTCAAAGCCGCGAATAAGCGTGACTTCGCCGACTTCGTTTTGAAGACCTATGGCATCGAAATCGACCCAGAATCCATATTCGATGTTCAGATCAAGAGGCTCCATGCCTACAAGAGGCAGCTCTTGAACGTCTTCCACATCATGTACCAGTACTCCCTCATCAAGGAAGACCCGAACTTCAAGATGGTTCCGCACACCTATATCTTCGGTGCGAAAGCGGCCCCAAGCTACGTCTACGCTAAGAAGATCATCGAATTGATCCTTGCCGTCGCCAAGGTCATCAACAATGACCCCGAAGTCAGCAAGTACATGAAGATCGTCTTCGTCGAGAACTATGGCGTATCTTTGGCCGAAAGAATCATCCCTGCCGCCGATATCTCCGAACAAATCTCGACCGCCGGCAAAGAAGCAAGCGGCACCTCCAACATGAAGCTCATGATGAATGGCGCGATTACGCTTGGCACCTTGGATGGCGCGAACATCGAAATCGCTCAGCTTGCCGGGGAAGAGAACGAAGTCATCTTCGGCCTTACCGCCGACCAGGTTCAGACCATGGTCGACCAAGGGTCTTACAACCCCTGGGATTACTACAACAACGATCCTCGCATCAAACGCACGATGGACCTCTTATTCAGCGGCCCGTGGGCGAAAGATGACCCGAATCGTTTCCGCATGATCTTCGATGAGATTATGTCCCATGGCGATCAGTTCTTCGTCCTCGCCGACTTCGACGCATACTGCAAAGCATGCAAAGAAGCGGAAGAGATGTATCTCAACAAGAAGAAGTGGGCCCATGCCGCGATTTGCAATATCGCAGGCTCTGGTTACTTCACCTCCGACCGCACGATCGAAGAATATAACCGCGACATCTGGCATCTTCCGAAATTGACGGAGGAGATTTAAGTGGAAGGCGATAGAGTCGCCCTTACATACCTATTGTCGCTTCTGAACGCCTCCTCCCTTCCATCTTTGGAGGAGGCGTTTTCCTCTTCGTTCAAGCGCCTTGAGGAATTGGAGCAGGTGTGTGCCGCCCAGTGCGAATTCAATGCATGGAAAAAGAAGGTGGAAACCGCTCTTGCCGAAGCCCTTGTTTCCGAGTTGCCTTTGGCTTTGCATTTGGGTGTTACGGAATACACGCACATCATGCATCTAGAAGAAAAAGAAGCGGGACGTGTATGCGTTTTCGCTAAAAATTCATTGCAGGATTATGCTTCTGGTTCCGACCCGAAATCCCTATCGAAAGCCTTGGGCCACTTACTGGATATGACAATGCTTTTTGGCATTGAATTCAGCGATTTGGAAAAGGCGTGCGAAAAGGTTATTCGCTCGATTGATTCGCCGATGAGATGGTCTTTCGTCGGCGCTGACAAAGAGACCGACCATCCGTTCTTGAATTATTACGTTTTCCACTATGACGTAATGACGCCTCAAGGCAGGCGCGATTATAAGTATTTCGTCGCAAGCAGAAACGATGAGGATCATTTGCTCGCGAAAGAGGAGGAGCGTTCTCGGCCCGATGGCGTCATCATGGTTTTGTTCGTCAAAGGCGATGACGGAAAGAAACGCTTGGTGATG
>CAMORJ010000055.1 GCA_946623775.1 uncultured Bacillota bacterium
GTTTTGATTGGTTTGGCCATCGTTTTTACGATGGAAAGGCTCCGTCGCATTTAAAGTTTTGTTTCATTTCGCCCTTTGTCGATGATAGACTACCCCTTGAAAAGGGGAGTAGCGTTAAGCTTCTTCTTCCGTCAACACGCCTTTTGGCCGGAAGGAAGCGGCGATAGCCTCGCGAGACCTTTCCAAGCAAAGGAGCTACATATGTTTGAGAACAAATCGCCCTCTGAGCTTTTCTCCGAGTTTTCGGTTGACCCCGAAGTCGGTTTAAGCGAAGAGGAAGCCAAGGCTCGTTTGGCCCATGATGGGCCGAATAGGCTGCAGGAAAAACCCAAAGACCCTTGGTACAAGATCTTCTGGGGCAACATCGCCGACCCGATGACCTTGATCCTTGCCATCGCCGCAATCATCTCGCTGGTATTGGGCATCATCAACATCGCCCAAGGCCGCGTGGAACCCGGTTCTGAGTGGGAAGAATTCATGGACGTCGTCATCATCTTCGGCGTCGTCATCATCAACGCCGTCATCGGAACCGTTCAGGAAATGAAGGCCGAGAAGGCGCTTGAGGCATTGAAGAAGATGTCCGCGCCCAAAGCGACGGTCCGCCGCGGCGGGAAGCTATTGGAAATCGACGCCGCAGACCTCGTCAAAGGCGACATCGTCATCCTTGAAGAGGGAAGAACCGTTCCCGCCGATTTGCGTCTATATAAAGGTTTCGCGCTTAAGTGCGACGAAGCCTCTTTGACTGGTGAATCCGTCCCCGCCGAAAAAGATCCAGAACTCGTTTTGACTGGTGAAGTGGGGGTCGGCGACCGCATCAACGTCGCCTACATGTCCACCCCAGTCGTATATGGGCATGGCGAAGGCATCGTCGTCGGCACCGGCATGGATACCGAAATCGGGAAAATCGCCACTATGCTTTCCGGCGAAGAAGAAGAGCAGACCCCGCTTCAAAAGAAGCTCGCCGGCCTATCCAAATTCCTTGGCTACCTCACCATTGGCATCGTCGTGGCGATGCTGCTGGTCAAGATCATCTACGCCATCGTCCTTGGCAATATCGCGGAAGCCTGGAGCCAAGCTTTGCTTGATTCCGTCGCTCTCGCCGTCGCGGCAATCCCCGAAGGGTTAACTGCGGTCGTCACCATCGTTTTGGCCATGGGCATGACCAAGATGGTCAGCGTCAATACAATCGTCCGCCGCTTGGCTTCCGTCGAAACCTTGGGCGCCGTCTCCGTCATATGCTCGGATAAGACCGGAACCTTGACCCAAAACAAAATGACCGTCGTCGCCGCTTTTGCCTCCGGAACGTTCTTTGAGCAGGAACAGCTTGACCGCGAGCATCTCGAATTGCTTGCCAAAGGCATGTCGCTTTGCTCCGATGCGAAAGTCGATGGAGGTCTCTATGGCGATCCCACCGAAATCGCATTGGTCGAATTCGCCAATTCCTTCGATATGCATAAAGGAGATCTCGAAGCAGCTACTCCGCGTATTGATGAGCTTCCGTTCGACTCCGTCAGGAAGATGATGTCCACCAAGCACCAAGAGGGTGAAAAGCGTATCGTCTACACCAAAGGCGCAATGGACCAAATCCTAAAACACAGCACCCATGTATTGATTAATGGCGCCGTCGAACCTCTAAGCGAAGAAAGAAAGCAAGAGATTCTCTCCTCGGCCGCAACCATGGCATCCCGTGCCCTCCGCGTCCTCGCTCTAGCGATGTCCGAGCAAGAAGAAGGCGTGGTGGAGGAAAACCTGACCTTCGTTGGCTTGGTCGGCATGGTCGATCCGCCGCGTCCTGCCGCTAAACCCGCTGTCGAAACCCTTAAGAAGGCCGGCATCACGACCATCATGATCACCGGCGACCATAAAGACACCGCCTTCGCCATCGCCAAGCAACTTGGCATCGCCGAAACGCCCGACCAGTGCATGTCCGGCGATCAAATCGATGCCTGTTCCGAAGAGGAATTGCAGCAAAAGGTGAAGTACGTGCGCGTGTTTGCCCGCGTCTCACCTCAGAACAAAGTCCAAATCGTCAAGGCCATCAAAGCCAATGGCGCAATCGCCGCTATGACTGGTGATGGCGTCAACGATGCACCATCCCTAAAGGCCGCCGATATCGGCATTGCCATGGGCATCACCGGAACCGACGTCGCAAAAGGCGCCGCCGATATGGTTCTTGCCGACGACAACTTCGCCTCCATCGAGAAAGCGGTCGAAGAGGGTCGTGGCATCTACGCCAATATCAAGAAGACCATCCTCTTCTTGCTTTCCTCGAACATCGGCGAAGTCGTCGCTATGTTCTTGGCAGCCGTCATCGGCTTGCCTAGCCCGCTCATCGCCATCCACTTGCTTTGGGTCAACCTCATCACCGACTCGCTTCCCGCCGTTGCTTTGGGCGCCGATAAGAAGCCCGATGACATCATGTCGGATCAACCCCGCAACCCCAAGGAATCCCTGTTCAGCAGGGGCGGATATCTCATCACCTTTGGCTATGGCGTCCTCATCGGAGTGGCGACTCTAATGGCCTTCTTGATGAAGCCTTGGATGAATGGCCATTTCTCCATCGCTGACATCAACGCCTATTTCGAGCATAAGGAGTGGTTGGAAGAGGCTCAATCCATGGCCTTCTGCGTCTTGGCCTTCTCCGAACTATTCCACATGCTTGGCATGACCAACGTCAAAAAGAGCTTCGTCCACGTCTTCAAAGATGGGAATTTGCTGCTATGGATTTCCTTCTTCCTCGGACTTGGGCTGCAGATCTTCGTCATCGAGGTTCCGGGAGTCAATTCCATCTTCAAAGTCTATCCGCTTCATGACGATTGGATGGACTACCTCTACGTATTCCTCTTCTCCGTCTCGCCGCTTGTCATCCACGAGATCGTCGCGCTTGGCCTCTTCATCAAGAAGAAAGCGCAGCAGAATTAAAACCTCAGGGCGCCTTGGCATGGTTCAAGGCGCCCCTTTCTTTGAGGCGTAATTTCTTCTTTTCTCCTTGTGAAGGAGGGCGGTGGAGTTTATATTTATATCCGCGCCGACTTAGCTCAGCTGGTAGAGCAGTCGCTTCGTAAGCGAGAGGTCGGGGGTTCGAGTCCCTTAGTCGGCACCACATAACGTGCGAAGACCCGATGCGAAAGCGTCGGGCTTTCTTGTTTTAGCCCTATTCTTGCAAAATCTTGAAGGACCAATATCATCTTTGTGGAAGAACTATGAAAAAGGTCAGAATCACGGTTATGAAAGTCGCCCGCTATGACGACTTGATAGAGAAATACGAGAATCCCATAGAGCATGCCTGCAATATGAAATTGGGGCAGGTGTTCATTGCAAATGGCTGGGAGAAGCCTGATGGCTTTTGCGATTCGGCCTGGGAAACGATATCCCCTTTTGTCATGGCCTTGTCCCATGGAGCCAAGAATCTCTACGATGGCTGGATGAAAAACGAACGGTCCGCGATGATATCCTGCAACGATGGCTTCCGCCCTGTCAGCTTTCTTCTTGAAGCCATGGACGAAGATGCAAAATAAGCGACCCATTGCATCGTTTTCGCATTTAAAACGTAAAACCTTATATAATTAGTGGTGTGAGAAAACAGCACTTCGCTTGGACATATTTGGTCATATCCATCGTCTTAACCGTTTATGGCGTGTTTTCGATTGTCTATAACGCCACAAATCAAAAGGATGTGCCTGCTCTAGGATTGGCATTCGCCATCATCGGCGGAACAATGCTCGCCATCTTTGTCGCATTGCTCCTTGTCGATTTGCTCAGGAAAAAGAAGAATCCCCCAGTTCCCGAAGAACCAGTGACCGAAGATCCCGAGCCCATTGCGGAGAAACCAGAAGAGGAGCCGGAGGCAGAGCCTGCTGAAGAAATAAAAGAAGAAGTAACGGTGGTTCCCCAATCAACTGCGCCAAAAAGGAACAGGCCGTGCGTTGAGGGAACCGTCTATCAAAGAGGAGTTCTAAGAAGCAGATTCAATGGCGGATCAGGATATGTGAAGCTTGTCGGGACTGGGCCGATTCTAAGGGTGACCGGCATAGAGATCCTGGATATGCGCAGCAACACCTATTACCGAATCGAAGGCAACATGGTGCAACAATTAGGCAGTGGGCCGGTGTATGAAATATCCGGAAACAGGATCAGGAATGCCTTTGGCAGCTATTTGTTCGAGATATCCGGAAGCAACGTGAATAAAGTGTTCGGCGGTTATTACGCTTCCTTCAGCGGCGGTTATCTCCAAACGCATGACCTAAGCGCGAAATATGAAGTGCCGTCCGATTTGAACTTGGAGCAAAAGCTCGCCGTGGTCGCCCTTCTTTTTGCTTAAACTGCATAGGCCGTTCAAGAGTTGTGCATGTGCTTCCCCAAATCTCCAAAGGAGGCACATTGATGCCCCGGTGCATCATTTCACATATGCCGATAATGACGAAACAGACTTCCGTGGACGTATTTAGCGGCTGCAATTAGTTCCCGTAAAATCTGGAATTCTGGGGATGATCACGCTTCTCAAACGGATAACGGCGCCTCTATTGGTTTTAGCAGCGGCAATCCAAACCTTTGGCAGTCTCTCTTTCGCTATGGAAAATAACGGCCAAAGCATATATAAATATACCTACATGCAACCCCTATCTTTAATCGACACCCAAATCGCAATCAAGGCGCTGAAGGATAAATTCGAATCCCTGCTCGCCGCGAAATTGCACCTCACCCGCGTCAGCGCTCCCTTATTCGTTGAGGAATCCACCGGGCTTAACGACAATTTAAACGGCGTGGAGGAAAGCGTCCATTTCAATGTCGGCGGGAAGAAGATCGAAATCGTTCACTCCCTCGCCAAATGGAAGCGTTTCGCCTTAAAGGCATACGGCTTTGATATGCACGAAGGCCTTTATACCGACATGAATGCCATCCGCAAAGACGAAACGATGGATTGCCTCCATTCGATTTACGTCGACCAATGGGATTGGGAGAGAATTATCTCTCGGGAAGACAGGAACCTGGAATTCCTGTTCAAAACCGTGTCGGATATCTATTCCGTCATCCTATCCGTTGCCTCGTTCAGCCAAAAGCAGTGGGGCTTTGCCTACGATTTGCCTAGCAGCATCACCATGGTGTCTTCAAGCGAATTAGAGGGGGCGTACCCCGATTTAACCCCAAAGCAGAGGGAATATGCCGCCGCGAAGAAATACGGCGCGATATTCATCTATCAAATCGGCTGGCCGCTTAAAAACGGCAAGCCCCATGATGGCAGAAGCGCTGACTATGATGACTGGAACCTCAATGGCGACATCATCGTCTTCGATGAGGAGATCGATGCCCCGTTGGAGCTTTCTTCCATGGGCATCCGCGTCGATGCGGAATCCTTGGTAAAGCAATTGGAGCAGAAGGGCGAAACATCTAAGCTAAGCAACCCGTACTGCAAATCGATCATAAACGGCGAATTGCCATTCACCATTGGGGGCGGCATCGGCCAATCCCGCCTTTGCATGTTCTATCTCAAGAAGAAGCATATCGGCGAAGTCCAGTCCTCCTATTGGCCGGACGAAATGAGAAAAAAGCTTTCGGAAGAAGGCATTGAATTGCTCTAGTTATTAGACGCTTTTCCTATACTAGCCATCCCAATGTAGCAACATTGTCATAATGAAATGACCCCGTTTTTTGTCATAATGAGACAATCACAGAGGTCTCAACATGAAAAAGATCCACAGCATTCTCCCATTATCGTTTGCCCTTCTTTTATCTGCCTGCGGCGGACAGCAAGCCCCGCAATCGCAATCCCCGTCCGCGTCGCCTTCTGATAAATCTGCAGGGAACGTGAAATTCACTTTGTCCGATCCCGAAGACACTTCGATGCTCACAGAAAACTGCAAGGCATACATCGATGCCATGCATGAACAGGAAGAGCTTTTGGAAGACAAATACAAATATCATGACCTTTTCGGCGATGACGGCGTCAGCGTCGAAAACTATTTGGACCAAGGCGATGTCGAAGGCCAAAACCGCACCGTGAACGGCAAAATCCCCAACCGCAGCGACCGCAACGAAGGCGTTGATCTCGAATTCGAGGTCGAAGGCGCCGAAGAATATAAGGTCATGGTCAGCCCGAATCAGGATTTCGCCGATGCCCTCGAATTCGAGACCGAAGAGAATTCGGTCAACGTGAATAACCTCTTCGTCAACACGAGGTACTATTGGAAAGTCGTCGCCGGCGGAGAGGAATCCGAAGTCCATTCCTTCACCACGGGCGATTACCCCAGGTGGATCAGCGCCAGGCCTCTATACAATGTCCGCGACCAGGGCGGATACATGACTTCATCCGGCAAAAGAGTGAAGCAGGGGCTTGTTTTCAGGGGCGGCGAAATCACCTCCACCGATGGCAATGGCCATTACAACACCATTGCCGACTCCTCCAAAGAGGCGTTTAGGGAAATCATGGATATCGGCCTTGAAATAGACCTCAGAGGACCTAGCGATATCTTTGATGGATATGCCGCCTGCGCTTTCGCGGAAGACGGCGATATCGAATACCAGCAGTCCGCCATCAAGTCCTACGAAGAGACCTTCACCAGAACCAGATCGATGGTCGCTCCGATCTTCGAGGCCTTAAGCCATGCCGACGAAAAGCCCGTCTATTACCATTGCTTCGGCGGCGCGGATAGAACCGGCACCATCGGCTTCTTGCTCAATGGCGTTTTGGGCGTCAGCTATACCGATTTGGTCATCGATTTCGAATTGACTTCCTATAGCTCCATCAA
Organism: uncultured Bacillota bacterium; assembly: GCA_946623775.1. Classification (GTDB taxonomy): domain Bacteria; phylum Bacillota_I; class Bacilli_A; order RFN20; family CAG-826; genus Alloenteromonas. The sequence goes on from CAMORJ010000055.1 coordinate 6,747, forward strand.
CAACGAGCATATCCGCAACCACGTTCCCGGCCATCAGCGCCAATACGACCGCTGGCCGGCTTTGATCAACCAAATCAAAACCGATAAGACCAACGGATATGCCTATGATGCCGACGCTTCCCTGGCGGAAAACCTCGAGAATTTCTTGATTACCGCCTGCAGCGTTCCCGAGGAAACCATCAGCACGATCCGCTCCATCATGTTGGAAGATTAAAAAGCGGCTATCCCCATTGAAAACATAGAAGCGGCATTGCGCAAATTTTCGCTTGCCAATGGCAATGTCGCTTTCTATAATAGTCGAGCCGCTAGAAAGCGGCCTGACGCATCTATGGGTGTTTAGCTCAGCTGGGAGAGCACCTGTTTGACGTACAGGAGGTCACAGGTTCGATCCCTGTAGCACCCACCATACATGGTCAGCGATCCGCGCTCGAAAGGGCGCGGTTTTCTTGTTCCCAAATCGCGCGTGAAGAATTACAATAACCTGTGAAATGGAGAGCCCAATGAAATATCCCAAAACGAAAAGAAATGGCGTCCTGTTTGTTTTCTTGAATATCATCACCCTCAGCATTTATTCCCTCGTTGTTCTAAGCAAGGTCAGGAAAGAGGTCAATTCCTTTGCCAAAGGCAGGCTCGCCCCTTATTGGGTCATGTGGCTATTGGGGCTCATCACCCTTGGCATAGCGCCTTTGGTCTGGTGCTCCGTCTTGGCTCGCCGCATCGACGAGAAAGCATCCGAACTCGATGTAAACTCATCCACGTCCTTCGCGAATTTCTTCAACTGGACCTTCTTCGGCGGTTTGATCGTCATTGGTCCGTTCATCGCTTTCGCCTTCTTATTCAATACCCTCAACCGCGTCGAAACCGCGTTGAATGGGCTTGAGGTTGCCGAAGCCCCTGAGCAGAAAGCGGAAGGGGAGTGCGGCACGCTCAATCAATCCGAAGGCGAAGAAGACGGCGACGAGCAGAATCCCATTCAGGCGGCGGAAGACGCCGACAAAGCCCCCTCGGCATCCGCCGAAGGAAGAGAAAAGAAAACGGCTGCTCCGGAACCTCGCCCCCAGCCTCAGCCGGTCTATGCGCCTTCCGCGTCTTCTCCTGCATCTCGTCCCGGAGAAGCGCGCATCCGCTTCGTCCCCGGGAAACAAGCCCCCGCGAATTCCAAGTGGCGCGTCTGCGTCGACAAGAGGAACAAAAAATACCGCGTATTCGCCACCCAAGCCGAGGCGATTGCCTTCGCCACCAAGCTTGCGGCGTCCCGCGGCGTCGGCGTCAAGGTTGCCGGCAGCGTGGCCGAAAAGCCCGAGTAAGATTGACTTTCCCCTTTTAGGGGAGAATAATTATCGCTGTCGCAGCCATAGTTCAGTGGTAGAACTCCAGCTTCCCAAGCTGGCTATACGGGTTCGATTCCCGCTGGCTGCTCCACACGATTGTTTGGCTTCAATATCCATATTGAGGCCTTTTCTTTTGCTGTTGGGTTTTGGCAAAAATAACTGATTCCTGTATTTGTTTTGACCAAAGAAACGCTTCGAGGATGGAAAAATAATCGACTTCAAAAAATAGTTGAGCAAATCACGCGAAGCGCGCATGCATTTCAGTTATACTGATGCCAAAGAAAGAGGTAACAATATGGCAAACCGTTTCATGCTCAATGAGACTTCCTACCATGGCCACGGCGCGATTTTGAACATCGTCCCCGAGATCAAGGCAAGAGGTTTCGAGCGAATCCTAGTCTGTTCCGATGCTTCCTTGGTGAAATTTGGCGTTTCGGCCAAAGTCACATCCTTATTGGATGAAGCGAAAATCCCCTACACCCTATTCAGCGACATCAAGCCAAACCCCACCATCGAGAATGTCCTTGCCGGCGTCAAAGCCGCAAAAGACTGCAATGCCGATGCGATCATCGCCATCGGCGGCGGCTCCTCCATGGATACCGCCAAAGCGATCGGCATCATCATAACCAACCCCGAGTTCGCCGATGTGCGTTCGTTAGAAGGAGTGGCGCCGACCAAGCATCCCTGCCTCCCCATCATCGCCGTCCCGACTACCGCCGGCACCGCTGCGGAAGTCACTATCAACTACGTCATCACCGACGTTGAGAAAAAGCGCAAATTCGTCTGCGTCGACGTCCATGATATGCCCATCATCGCCGTCGTCGATCCTGACATGATGGCTTCCATGCCCAAGAGCCTTAAGGCATTCACCGGCATGGACGCATTGACCCATGCAATCGAAGGCTATACCACCCGCGCAGCATGGGAGATGTCCGATATGTTCCACATCAAGGCCATCGAGCTCATCGCCAAAAACCTCCGCGATTCCGTAGGCGGAGACGATAAAGGCGGGGAGAACATGGCTCTTGCCCAATATATCGCCGGCATGGGCTTCTCCAATGTCGGCTTAGGCATCGACCACGCGATGGCCCACACCCTCAGCGCTTATTACGATGTCCCGCATGGCAAAGCCTGCGCGATGCTCCTTCCCATCTCAATGGAATTCAACCGCGATTACACCGGTGAGAAATACCGTGAAATCGCCCGCGTCTTCGGCGTGAAGAACGTCGACGCGATGAGCCAAGAGGAATATCGCGACGCCGCCATCAAAGCCGTGAAGCAACTATCGATCGACGTCGGCATCCCGACCAAGTGCGAGGAAATCAAAGCGGAAGACCTCGATGCCTTGGCAAACGATGCCCTCCACGATGCCTGCTATCCTGGCAATCCGCGCGAAGCCACCCATGAACAAGTGGTGGAGATGTTCCGCAAATTGATGTAATTGAAACTTCATCGACGCCAGCTCTTCGGGGCTGGCGTTTTTCGATGCACGTGCCTCCTCTTTTTTGGCGAAATTCAATATTTCGCTGCCGCCTTCCCCGTTCGATTGTGCGCATGATTGCGCTACGCAATGCGCACAATCGGCATGAAGGCGGCAATCTTTTGATGCTAAAATCATCAAAAAATGGGGGCACTTCCATGAAGAATCGCATCAATTTCCTTTTCGGCTTATCTTTGGCCAGTTTTATCTTGACGGGATGCACCTTCACCGTTTCACCATCAAAGACCGATCCAAGCTCACCCAGTGAATCGCCGAGCCAAATTTCATCAAGGACTTCTGCCGATGAAGACTTCACGCCCGACTCCACGCCTTCGGTTCCTAGCGAAAGCGCTTCGTCAAAGCAATCTTCCGAAA
>CAMORJ010000056.1 GCA_946623775.1 uncultured Bacillota bacterium
TTTTTGCGTTTACCATTTGTAGGCAGAAGGAGGAAAAGCGCAATGGATGAAGAAGAACGCGTCGAGCACGAAGACCGCGAAGACGAAGAAACTGGCGTAAGCGTTGCCAAAATCACCCTTGAAGAGCTTCAGGACATCCTGAACCGCAAAGACAGAACCGCTTTGCAGGAAGTTTTCCTCCACGTCCCTAACATCGATATCGCAGAAGTCGCCAACGAACTCGAGCCTGCGGATTTGATTTTCATCTTCCGCAACGTCGAATCCAATTTCACCGCCGATTTCTTCGACGATTTGTCTCAGCAAACCAAAGAAGACCTCATCGCCGCGATGACCAATCGCGACCTTGTCCAGCTTATCAATGCGCAAGCGGTCGACGATATCGCCGATACCGTCGGCGACATGCCCGCCAATTTGGCATCTAAGGTTCTGCGCGCGGCCGATAAGGACATGCGCAAAGACATCAATGCGCTATTGAAATTCCAAGAAGGCACCGCCGGATCCTTGATGACCACCGAGTATTTGGAATTCCTCGATTCCAATACGGTGGAGCAGACCATCGAAGTCATCCGCGAACGCGGCAAAGACGCCGAAACCGTCTACACCATCTTCGTCCGCAACAGGCAAAGGCAGTTCGTCGGAACCGTCGACTTGGACGATTTGATCTTCGCTTCCAAGGACCAAACCTTGGCGGAGATCATGAACCAGGACATCGTTTCGGTCACCACCGCGACCGACCAAGAAGAAGTCGGCCAGATGTTCCGCCGTTACGACCTCAACGCTTTGGCGGTCTTGAACGATGACCAGCGCCTCGTCGGCGTCATCACCATCGACGACGCCGTCGACGTCATGACCCAAGAGAGCAACGAGGACTTGGCCCGTATGACCAACATGGAGCCTACGGACAAGCCCTATATGGAATTGACCGCGTGGGAAAACGCCAAAAAGTGCATCCCCTGGCTCATCGCGTTGCTTATTTTGGGCACTTTCACCACTCTTGCCTTGAACCGTTTGGAGAGCCAGGCGGTGTTTACCAGGCTCCCCGTCCTTATCGCGTTCGTTCCTATGCTAATGGATACGGGCGGAAATGCAGGCGGACAGACCACGGGCTTGATGATCCGGGGATTGGCCGTCAAGGAATTCGGCCCGAAGCAAGTGCTGAAAATATGGTTCAAGGAACTTAAATCCGCATTGCTTGTCGCGGCCACGGTTGCCTCGTTTGTGTTCTTGTGGCTATTGATTGAGCAATATACCGGTATCGTCAATAACATCGGCCCCGAAGGCTTATTGGATGGCATGAATGTCTGGAATGGCCAATGCTGGACCGCAGAATTCGCTTCCTACGCCTTCCGCAACGCGGGCTTAGTAAGCTTGACCATGCTTGTCGCGATCATCGTGAGCAAATCGGTCGGAACCTTGCTCCCGATGGGCGCCGCCGCCATCAAAAAAGACCCCGCCCTTTTGTCTCAGCCGTTGCTCACCACCGTGATGGATGTCGCGACGCTTATGATCTATTTCGCTATCGCCATGAGCTTCCATCCTTGATGGGCTGCTCAAAATGTGTTGATTTCCTGTTTTGACCTCCCTATAATACATCTCGCTGCGGGAGTGGCGGAATTGGTAGACGCGTACGTTTGAGGGGCGTATGAGTAAAATCGTGTGGGTCCGAGTCCCATCCCCCGCACCAAAATGAATCGAATATGCCGCGCGAAATGCGCGGCATTTCATTAGGGGGATACTTATGAAGAAATCATTTCTATTAACGCTTGCATCGGCAGCGATGTCAGTTGGTTTGACAAGCTGCAGCCCATATAGTTCTCACTACAGCGCAATCTTGATGGTCGAGAACCATACTCCGAAGAATTCATCCATTTCCTTCCAATCGCTGAAGGGGACCTTCGTGTTCAATATGAGTTTCGGATCCGACAACAGCAAGCTCACTTATTCGGGCAAAATCGATAGCGGGGCCGCTAACATCTACTACGACAATTCTGGAACCAAGGAGCAACTATTCACCCTCAAAGCAGGCGAAGACGTGCAAGACACCTTCACCGAATTGCATGAAGGAAAGCTCTACATCATCATCGAGACCGTCGATGCGTGCAAAGCCGGAGAATTCCACTTCGTCATCAGCTGACATTGATTCACGTCCTTGGGCTCAAGGGCGTTTTTCATATAAAAGAGGGGATACGTGTATCGGTATTTCCTCTTCCGATTACAAAACCGATACGTTGTGATACCATTACGCCATGGCCTTATTGGAGCTAGTAGACATAGAGTTCAATTACTCGGATAAAGAGCTTTATCAGAAAGCGTCGCTGAAGATCAATCCAGGCGAGCATTGTTGCCTTGTAGGCATCAATGGGTCTGGCAAAACCACTTTGCTAAACCTTATCGTTGGAGAGCTCCGCCCAGACAAAGGGAAAGTCATGTGGGAACCCCATGTGACCTACGCTTACCTTGATCAACAGCTGAAAGTTGAGCAGGATATGCCTGCGATCGAATATCTTTATGGAGTCTATTCCGAGCTTTTCGCCATGGAGAAAGAGATGGAGCGCCTTTATGCGTCCGCCGCTTCAGGCGAAGGGGATTATGAGAGGATCCTCGACAAAGCCATGAAGCTAGGGGATAAGCTCCAGGAAAAAGGATTCTACTCATTGCAGGAAAAAGTAGGACGGCTCACCGATGGCTTAGGCTTCGATAAAAGCGATTTGGAGCGACCCCTGCGTCAATTATCGTCAGGACAAAGGGAAAAAGCCTACCTCGCGAAGATGCTTTTGGAAGAGAAGGATGTCCTCATCATGGACGAGCCCACGAACTTCCTCGATGCGTTTCAAGTCGAATGGCTGGCCTCCTATTTGTCGAATTACCCAAAGGCGTTTTTGGTCGTGAGCCACGATGAAGCGTTCCTAAGGAAAATAGCGAAAGTCGTATTCTGCCTGGAAAACAAAACCGTGACCCGGTATAAAGGCGATTTTGAATCCTATTTAGCCCAGCACGCCCTCGATTTGGAGCAGTACCGCAAAAACTATGAGGCCCAGCAACGCTACATCAAGCGCGAAGAAGACTTCATCGCCCGCCATATCGTCCGCGCCACAAGCGCCAGGGCAGCCAAAAGCAGGCGGGCAAGGCTCGCCCATCTCGAAGTTCTGGCCGAGCCGGGAAAAGAGGGAGGGAAAGTCTTCTTCTCCTTCCCCTTCACCCACGATGTCGGAGAGAAGCCATTGTTGGTAGAAGAGCTCGAAATCGGATACACGTTCCCACTGCTTTCGCCGATTTCCTTCCTTTTGAAGAAAGGCGAGAAGATTGCCATATTGGGCCAAAACGGCGTTGGCAAAACCACGTTCCTGAAAACGATTCTCGGCAAGATTCCCAGCCTAGGCGGCTCCTACAAGTGGCTGGAAGGCATCCAAGTCAACTATTTCGACCAGGATGAGCGGATCGATTTGGATATGACGCCTTTCGAATACGTCCATTCCTTCTATCCCGAGTTGGATAACACCAAAATCAGAACCGTCTTAGGCGCGGTCGGCGTGAGGAAAGAGCTCTCGATGCGCAAAATGAGGGAATTGTCCGGCGGCGAGGTCACAAAAGCACGGTTTGCCGTCATGACGCTTAGGAAATCGAACTTCCTCGTCCTGGATGAGCCGACCAACCATCTCGACCAGAAGGCTAAAGACGCCCTCTTCGATGCGATAGAACGCTACCCGGGCGGCGTCATCATCGTCAGTCACGAAAAGGACTTCTACGACGGATTGGTCGATTACGAACTCAATTTCTAATCCAAACGGCTTTTCTTTCTGAAGCCGAACAAATAGCAAATGGGCCTAGCGATCAGGATGCGGGTCCAGTATGTGTAATTTCGCAACTCGCCATTATAGACGACAATCATATGGCGGTGGCTTTTCTGCAAGCCGCGGAGCTGCTCAAGGTTCTCCCGGATGCCGTCTTCCTCCATCGCCGAGCTGCTTTGCGCCAAAAACAGAATTTTGCCTTCGATGGTTTCTTCCGCCCTATTTCCGAGCCGATAAGTTTCCTCATTCAGTTCATTTAGGCATATGTTGCGGAGATTTTCGTATTCCTTACGCAAGCCGCCGTCCGCGTTTCCTCTTTCGCTTAGGGCCGCCGTGATTGCACCAATGGCCTTTTCCTGCTCGAGCAGAATGACGATCAATGCCTCCAGCTGATGGGACAAAAGCGCGCGGCTCCTTGCCGCTTTCAAAAGGATCAGCACCAGCAAAATAACATAGAAAAGCAAGGCTGCGCCTAAGGCGATCAACGCGATCTGGTATGGTTGCAGCACTGAGTCGAGAATCACGTGACAATTGTATTCTTTTGCAAGCGGATTGCAATCGGACCCGCTTGATGATCCTTATCGAGTTTCCCGCTTAAGCGGATCCAATTAAATAAGGCGGTTCAATTATTTGTTGCAAATCGAAGAATTGGGGGAATAATGTGCATAAAAATAACTATGGCGCCGGCATCGAGAAAAGAAAAAATCCATGACGCAATGTTGTTCGTAAGGCCATTGGCTTTGATTCGCCATGAGCATCTGACGCGTCGAGACGTCAGCCACATCAAGCGCAACCTTTGCCTTAGGATGGGCATAGCCTCCCTTTTGGCATCCCTTCTTTTGGCGGTTTTCGATGCCATTTTGGTTGTGAGCATGAACGTTTCCTCCGGCTGGAAGCAAATCGAAACCTATGGAATCTGGTCCTTTATAGGCCAGTTCGGCGGCATGGTTGGCGCCGTTGTCGTTGCCGTTTTGCAAATATGGGCGCGCTTCACGATGAATGAGAAGCTGTCCTACATATTGACAAGGATCGGCAGCGACCTGCTTTTCGCCATTGCCGCGGTCGAAATGATCTTGATGGTCTACACCGATGCCATCATGGGATACACGAAGGGCGTCCAAGCGCTTAGCGCAGGAATCCTCATCATCGCCGTATTGGTGCTGATCCAGCCCGCCTTTTGGCTGGATGCCATCATCCTGGACTTGTGGGCAACGGCGGTAATGGCTTCCGTCGCAGTGGCCTGCCACTTCCGCTTCGGGATGGGCGGTTTGGCATATTACATCCTCTTCTGCGTAGGTTTCCCATTCGCATGCTATCTCGTCGTATCGGTCCTGTTCTTCGCCGAGACCAACCACTTCTGCCAGGTGAAGCGCAACGAAATGCTTTACAACTCCGCCAACTACGACGAAATCACCAAATGCAAAAACCGCAACGCATTGACCCATTTTGTTGAGGAGAACATCAAGAGATGGGGCATCCGCGACACCAATCTTCTGGTCATCATGTTCGACATCGATAACTTCAAGCAGTACAACGACCAATTCTCCCATTTGGCGGGGGACGTGTGTTTAAGATCCATCGCCGACGCCATCCGAAAAGCATTCCCCTCCCCCGACTTGGACTTCTTCCGCTATGGCGGCGAGGAATTCCTTTTGTTCTTCGAGCTCCGCAATCCCGAGGACGCAGGCAGCATCATGGAGCAGGCCCGTTTGGCGGTTAGGCAAATCCAATTGCAGGCCCCAGAGGGAGCGCCCGACAAAATCGTGACCATCTCCCTAGGCGGAAGCCTCGTGAATTCCATGGAAGGCAAGACTTTCGAATCGGTGCTCAAAAAAGTGGACCACCATCTGTATTCGGCCAAGCGGAACGGCAAAGACGTTGCCTGCTTGGATGGCAGGTACGTCAAAAAGCATCGCAAATAAATCTTCGCGCGATTCCGGAAACAGCTGCCACGTGCAGCTGTTTTGCTTTGCTTTTTGACGCGCGCCGGGGCGCGTTTGTCAATTCAGGCGGCAATGCACTATAATAGTGCACACCAGTCAAGGAGGCCTCATCATGAACAAACGCCCCATCTGCGCAATCCTTTACGATTTCGATTCCACCCTCGCGGTCACCGACATGCAGAATTTCGGATTCATCCCCGCGATGGGAATGACCCCTGCCGAATTCTGGGGCAGGACAGGCGAGTTCACCCGGCAGACGGGATGCGAGAAGATTCTTTCTTACCTCTACGTCATGAATGAGGTGGCCAAGGAAAAGGGCATCAAAATGGATGAAGCCTTCCTCCGCGAGTGCGGAAAGAACATCCAGTTCTTCCCCGGCGTCCTCACCTGGTTCAAGCGCATCAACGAATACGGCAAGGCCCATGGCGTGCGCGTCGAGCATTATCTTGTGTCCTCCGGGAATAAGGAAATCGTCGAAGGCTGCGCCATCGCGAAAGAGTTCAAAGTCATCTATGGCTGCGAGTACGTCTTCGACAAGAAGACCCATGAAGTCTTATGGCCGAAGCTCGCCATCAACTACACCCAGAAGACCCAGTACTTCTTCCGCATCTCCAAAGGCGTTTACGACGCGACCGATGACGTAGGCGTCAACGAGAAGAAGCCCGAAAGGCGCGTGCCCTATCAGAACATGGTCTATATCGGCGATGGGATGACCGACGTCCCATCCATGATCGTCGTCAAGAACAACTACGGCAAATCCATCGCCGTCTACCCAAAAGGCAAAGAGGACAAAGTCGAGGCTTTGAAGACCGAAGGGCGCGTCAACTACACCTGCGAGGCGGACTATACCGCAGGCGGAAAGCTTGAGGCCATCATGCACCTCATCATCCAGTCCATCGCCATCAACAACTCCCTGAGGAGGGAGGAAAACACCAATCCATTATTGGATTGATTCACGTCGGCGCCCCAAGAGAGTATATTATTGTTCGGTTATGCCAAAAGCCTCGGTGCAAAACATAGCCTTGGTCCTTGCAGGGGGCTCAGGAGAGCGGTTCGGCTCCCCCACGCCCAAGCAGTTCCTTCCCATGTGCGGAATGCCATTGATGTGCCATTGCCTCACAAGCCTTCAGGAAAGCCCGTTGATCGACGAGATCTACATCGTCGGCAAAAAGGGCACGCTGGAGCAGACGGAGAAGCTGATTCACGACTACCGCCTCGCCAAAGCGAAGGCGGTCATCGAAGGCGGCGACACCAGGAAGAAAAGCGCCTACCGCGGGCTATGCTATCTGCGGAGGCTCAAGCTGGACCCCGACGCCATCGTGCTGATCTGCGATGCCGATCGGCCCAACCTCCCCCAATCCATGATTGAGGAGAACATCTTGGCGGCCAGAGAATACGGGGCGGCCGTGACGGCGATCAACGCCACCGACTCCATCTTCTATTCGAGGTCGGGAGCGCTGGTCAACGAATACATGCCCCGCCGAATGGTCTATCAGGCCCAAACCCCGCAGACATTCCGATTCGGGATCATATACAAAGCCCATCGGAAGGCGGCGATGTCGCCGAAATACGATCTCTACACCGACGACGCATCCTTGGTTTCGGCCATCATGCATGTCCACGTCGCGATCGTCGCGGGAAGCAAAGAGAACATCAAGATCAACACCCCACAGGAAGAAGCGATATTCGCCAGCATCAGGAGGAACGCCCATGAATGAAGTCATGCCCAAAGTCGGCGACGTTGCCACCGGCACCGTCGTCAAAGTGTTCTCCTCCTATGCCATCCTCCTGTTTGAGGAAGGCTGGACCGGATTGCTCCATATCAGCGAGCTATCCAGCAAATTCATCCGCTCCTTCACCTCTTACGTCACCGTCGGCACCATCTACAGCGTCAAGGTGATCGCCATCGATGAGAACGGAGGCGTCAGAGTGTCGTTGAAGCAGATGACCGTCGCCGACAAGCGAAGGGCATTCCGCCACAGAAGAATCCCATCCTCGGAAGTCGACTTCCAAGCATTGGAAGAGAATCTGCCCGAGTGGATCAAAAACAGCAACAATTTAGGAGAAAACCATGATTAATGTTGACTTCCAGTATTTAGGAAAAGACATCGATTTCGCTTCCTTCGAGCAGAAGGTCATGGAAATCGATAACGCGATCAACGAAAGAACCGGAGCCGGCGCCGATTACCTCGGCTGGGCCGACTACCCGCTTCATTACGACAAGGAAGAATTCGCCCGCATCGCCGAAGACGCGAAATACGTCCGCGAGAACTTCGATATCCTCGTCGTCTGCGGCATCGGAGGCTCGTATCTCGGCGCCCGCGCCGCGATTGAGGCCCTCAATGGACTGTTCCCGGACAACAAAGTCCAGATCATCTATTTGGGCCAGACGGTCGCCTCGAATTACCTCGCCCAGACCTTAGCCTACCTCAAAGGCAAGAGATTCGCCGTCAACGTCATCTCCAAATCCGGGACCACCACCGAAACGGCCGTCTCCTTCCGCTTGCTCCGCGACATGCTGGTGGAACAGCTCGGCCAAGAGGAGGCGTCCAAGGCGATCTTCGCCACCACCGATGCCAACAAAGGCGCCTTGCTTGAGCTTTGCAAGAAATACGGCTACAAGCGTTACGTCCTCCCAAGCGATATCGGAGGCCGCTACAGCGTCTTCACCGCCGTCGGCTTGTTCCCCTTGGCCGTCGCGGGCATCGACATCGCCGCCTTCATGAACGGCATGCTCATCGGCAGGGAAAGATACGGCAGCCACGCGATGAACGATTGCTATAAGTACGCCGTCGCGCGCCATGTCCTATACAAGGAATACCACTACTCCGTCGAAATGCTCGTCGCCTATGAGCCGAACTTCGTCCAGCTCGGCGAATGGTGGAAACAGCTCTTCGGCGAATCCGAAGGCAAAGACGGCACAGGCTTATTGCCCGATGCGGCGACCTTCACCACCGATTTGCATTCACTAGGCCAATATATCCAGGAAGGATCCCCCGTCTTGTTCGAGACCGTCCTCTGCATCGAAAAGCCGGAGAACGATATCAGCATCCCGCACGATAACGATAACCTCGATGGCCTGAACTACCTCGAGGGCAAGACGTTGGACTTCGTGCAGAAGAAAGCGATGATGGGCACTCTCGCCGCCCACTCCGAGACCGGCGGCGTCCCCAACATCGTCCTCCACTTGGACCAACTGAACCCCACCACCCTCGGCGAGCTTATGTACTTCTTCATGAGGGCTTGCGCAATGAGCGCTTACCTCAATGGGGTCAACCCCTTCAACCAGCCCGGCGTCGAAGTCTACAAGAAGAATATGTTCCATCTTCTTGGCAAGCCAGGCCATTAATTCAGCAATCGAATCGCAAGGCGACCGGCGTTCAAAAGTCGGTCGCCTTTTCAATGCTTTTGCCAAGATGCCGATTTGGCAAACTTTTGTTCGTTTTTTGTTGCCATGGGTTTTCAACTTTGCTATATTACATGAGCGCGTTTCAGCGCCCGCGGATGCTTAGCTCAGCGGGAGAGCATCGCCCTTACAAGGCGGGGGTCGTAGGTTCGAAACCTACAGCATCCACCATGACGCGCGAGTTAAGGCCTGTGGGTGAATAGCGAAGTGGCCAAACGCGGCTGACTGTAAATCAGCTCCTTCGGGTTCGGTGGTTCAAATCCATCTTCACCCACCACCCTTTTTGGGGTGTAGCCAAGCGGTAAGGCAAGGGACTTTGACTCCCTGATGCACAGGTCCGATCCCTGTCACCCCAGCCATGACCCTCCGCTAGCTCAGTGGTAGAGCACTTGACTTTTAATCAAGGGGTCGTGAGTTCGAGCCTCACGCGGGGGACCATCTTAGGGCCCGAGTGGCGAAATGGTAGACGCAAGGGACTTAAAATCCCTCGGAGTCAAATCCGTACCGGTTCGAGTCCGGTCTTGGGCACCAAGTTAATCATTTAGCGAACTTGAACGAGTTCGCTTTTTTCGTTGTTGTAAAT
>CAMORJ010000057.1 GCA_946623775.1 uncultured Bacillota bacterium
ATCGCTAGGTTGGCAAAGCCGATCTTCATGCCCGGCAGAAGGAAATCGGGCAGGAAACTCTCAACGATGCCAAGCGCGATTGCCAAAGCGGCATACACCCCATATCTGGCAATTTGGCGGGTGGTCAGGCTTTTCCTTGGAGCAGAGGAAACCAAAAGGCAAATCGTGGCCAAGGAGGCAAGCGCTAAAAGCAGGCCGCCGAGCAGGTTCATCCGATGGTCACGGAGTAGGGATCTCCGCCCTCCAAAACGATGGAAACGCCATTATATGCGCAGACGATTGGGGCGCCTGGCTTGTCGCGATACCCCATATGCACGCAATCCTGCCCTGGGCAATCGCTATGGAGGACTTTGATGGCATTATGCTTCACGGCTATCTCCATCTCGGAGTGTATCCCTTCGATAACGAATACACGCTCCTCCCCTTCCTTGGATAAATCCAATTGCATCAGCAATTCGCCGCGTCGATAAATCAAGGCAATCAGGTTCTCGACGCTCATCGAGGTGATAACGAAATAAGGAATTAATGAGCCGGCGACCAAAAGAAGGACTATCCCAAGGACAATCCAATCGGTTTTATGGCGCTTCATGAAATCCTTCATTGGGTTTCCATATTAGTTTGTATTATTTTCTGGTCAAGCCCGACCGCGTATCTTAAACCAACATTTTCGGCAAACTGCTTGATTTGGTCTTTGTCCATATTGAACATCGCGGTGGAAGCGGCGTCCAAGAAGGCATTGATATTGGGCTCGGCTATCCCTTTGCTGACGATGAGGAAATCGTAATGGGCCAAACTCGAGCCATCGAACGGGTTCACGATGTGGGAGTATTTCTTCCCATCTATCTCATAGCCTTGCTCGGAGATGGAGGAAGTCGATACGCCCGAATCCGCCGCCTTGAAGGAAAAGGAAGGCAAATCGCGCGGGGAAACGGTGAACATCGGGGTTTGCTGATCGCCCGTTTCGCCCAAAAGAAGCGAGGACGTACCCCCGGAAATGAAGTAATTCGTTATCTTATGCTCTTTCAGATAGTCCAACACCAAATCAAGACAATACCCTTTTCCGATTGCCCCCAAATCGATATTCCCATCGCCGATGATCGATATTTCATCCCCTTTGATGCTCAGGCTTGTGTTCCTTGCGATTTCCGCCAGTTCAGCGGCGCGCTGGCTTGGCAACGGGGCGCCTTTCGATAGCGACTCCTTGGATTCGAGGTTCAAATCCAAAAGGAACGGGTTGAAATACCCCAGGGTGCTTTCCTGAACCTGGGCAACCACTCTTAAGGCTTTGGCCAGTTCAGGAGACATAGCCCTTCTATCCTCGTTTAATTGATACACGCCCCCCTTATAATGGGTTTCATAGGAGGTGAGCATATCGGACGTTCTCTCAATAAGGCCAACGATATTCTCGCAATCCTGCTTCGATCCTTGGAACAGCCTGATCTGCCAAGTCGTGGAAAAGCCCCAAGCGGGTTTCTCATTGATTTCAGGGCCTCTAGAGCAAGAAAACGCTCCTAGGAGCGGAAGCAAAACGAATATCCAAGCGAAAGCTCGTTTCATATCGTCGGGATATGCGGGGTGCCGTCCTCATCTGGATGGGCGGTCATATAGGCGATGATCGGGTCGAAGTTCTTGTCTTTCTTGCCAGGTTTGCATTTGCTTAGCTTCTTTTCGTCGCCTTTGACGATATGCTCAGCCATCTCATGGCAGCCGGCATATCCGCAGGAGCCGCAGTTGTAATTGGGGAGCATCCCCTCCACCGCTCCGATGCGCTCATCCTCTTTGACGTAGAAGAATTTCGCGGCAAGGGCTAAGCCGATTCCCAAGATGGCGGCAATGCCAAACAGAATCAGGAAGGCCCACAATAGAGTCAAAGGTTCCATATCACTTGCCCTCCTTTTTGTGGATCGCCGCGTAATAGGGGCAACCGGTCTGCTGGCATGCCTCGCATTTCTCGGAGTTCGCGATCACGTCTTCGCATCCCTGAGGGACTGGCGTGCGGCGATAGGCGATGAAAGAAAAGACAAAGACGGCCAGAAGCACCGCGATGATGGAAATCGCTATGGCAAGATATCCTGCGCTGCTCATAGGTTGATGACCCCGCTAAGCCCCATAAACGCCATAGCCATCAAGCAGGCGACGATCAAAGCGATGGGGATGCCTTTGAATGCCTTAGGCGTCTTGCTGCCTTCGAGCCTCACCCTGATGCAGGCGAAGAGGAAGATGGTGATGAAGAACCCCAAGGCGGTCCCAAGGCCATTGGACAATGATTCGAGGAAGGATAAACCGGAATCGGTATTCTCGGTGACAACACCCAAAACGGCGCAGTTGGTGGTGATAAGCGGGAGGTAGATGCCCAAAGATTTATAAAGGGCGGGCGAATGCTTTTTGATGAATAGGCCAACAACCTGAACAAGGCTCGCGATAACCAAAATGTAGGTGATGGTGTCGAGGAACGGCACTCCCGCAGGAATCAAAACGAAGTGATAAATCGGATAGCAGATCAAGGTTGCCAGCAAAATGACGAAAGTGACGGCGATGCCCATGGAGGCGGCGGATTTGACTTTGTTGCCGACGCCGACGAAAGAGCAGATGCCGTAGAAGCGGACCAATACGACGTTATTGATGAGGGCATAGGACAATATGCCAAGGACGAATGCGACTAGGTAATTCATTTGCTCTGCCCTCCTTGGCTAGGGGTCGGGTTCCCTTTGCTTGCAGCCGCTTCGGCCGCTTTCTTAAGCCTGGCATCCACTTTCGCCTTCTCTGCTTTGCAATTGCGGATGGCCGCCAAAACAGCAAGGATGATGCCAAGCACCAAGAACGCTCCGCCCGGGGTCTGGAAGAACGATAGCGACAAATCCCAGGCAGGCTGCGCGACTGGGGTGGCGCTAGGCCCGGTCAGGATATAGAGATGATGCGGGCCGCCTAAGAAAGTGAATGTCTCGCCGAACGTCAGCATGCCGGTTCCAAGCACTTCGCGCAGCAACGCGATGATGCAGATGGCGATCGTGTAGCCTATGCCGTTCCCAAGGCCGTCGAGCAGCGAGTCCACCACTCCGTTTTTCACGGCGAAGGCTTCCGATCGCCCGAGGACGATGCAGTTGACGACAAGCAGGGACAAGAACACGCCAAGCGTGCTGTATAGTTCTGGCAGCATCGCCTCGGTCAGCATCTTCACCAAGGTGACGAAGGTGGCGATGATGACGATTTCGCAAGGCGTCTTGGCCTCGTCGGGTATGACTTTGCGCAGCGCAGACACCAGCACGTTGGAGCAAACCAATACGATGGTGAACAGTATTCCCATGCCGAATGCGGCTTCAAGCGATTTGGTGACGGCAAGCGCAGGGCATAGGCCAAGCAAGGACACGAAAAGCGGATTCTCCTTCCAGATGCCGGAGACAAACGACTGGAAATGGGCGGATTTCTTCTTTTCCATCATTGCGCCTCCTTATAATGGGCGACCGCTTCAAGGACCATGCCCTTGATGAGCTTAGCCCCGTACGTCGCGCCGCAAGAAACGTCTTCCAGCGCGATGGCCCTATCCTCCGCGTTATCGGCGTATTGATAGGGGGCGACATAACCTTTCTGCAATGTCGGGCCATAGGTTTCGGTATTCTCAAGGATTTCCATCCTGCCGAGGGTGAAGTCGGAATAGACGCCGATGAGGATGCTCACGGCACCGTATCCATTCTTGCCCGAGGCGCTGTAAATGCGTGCGGATTCGCCATCTTCCAAAACGACGGGCCAATACTTTTTAAGCGACCCCTTATCGATATTCGAGGATTCCCCGATCTCCGCTTTGGCGAAAATGGCTTCGAGCCCGCTCTTCTCTTTGGCGAGCCTATTGGCCTCGATTCTAGGCGCGGTGAAAAGGTTCAACGAGCTGACGATGAGGGCAGCGCCCGAAGCGATGAGGGCGAGGGTCAAAGCGACTTTGACCATTTTCTTGGCATCCTGATTCATCAGGCGACCACCTCCCCTCCGAAGCCTAAGCCGAGTCCGGTCGCCAGCAAAGCGACGCCGATGACGCAGCAAAGGATGATGACGTAACGTCTATTCCAGCGCGATGAGCTCCATTTGTAGTAATCAAGGGCTGGAGCGATTAGGTTGCCCAGGAGGATGGAATAGACCATGCCTTCGGGAAGCGCGCCGAATAGGCGGATGATGCAGGTTACGGCGGCGGCGAATGCGCCATAGATGAACCTCGACGGCGAATTGATCGGCGATGTCACGGGGTCGGTCAGCATGAAAGCCAAGCCGAACAGCATGCCGCCGCTTAGCAGCTGGAAGGCGAGGAAGCGGAAGAACGATAGATTCTCCCTGGTGCAGATGATGGCGCCCGCCAACGACATGACGACGATGAACGTGCCTAAATAAGAAGCGATAATTCTCCAATCTGCGGCCTTGCGAATCAGCAGATAGGCCATTCCGATGAGGATCGTGATTTTGAACGCTTCGCCGATCGTGCCTCCGACTTGCCCGAAGAACAGATTCGCCAAAGGCACCGATTCGATGCCGGTCCATTTGCCGGTCAGGCTATTCAAGCCGCTTACTTCGGTGATGGCGTTCGTCAAAGGGGTGCCGCCTGTAGTGACGTAGAAGGAGCGGGAATTGTAAACGTAATGGGAGCCAAAGCAAAGCTTGGCGAAGACCATGCCGACGGCGGCAGGATTGAAGATGTTGCTGCCATTCCCGCCGAACACAAGCTTGCCAATGACGATGCCGAAGAGGCTACCTGCGATCAACGCGGGATAAATCAAATAATACGGGTCAAGCCTCGCGGGCATGATCAAAGCGAAGATGACCGCCGATATAGAGGGCGCGAGGAGGTTATTGATGGAATAGCCGGATACCCCCGCTTTGATTTGCTCTTTGAAGCTGTGCTTGGTGCCATCGTATTTGATGCGGTTTTGGATCAGGACGAACACGAATTCGGCCAGAACCATGGTCGCCCAGGAGACGCCTAGGTTCCTGACGGCATCGAATCCGTACACCACCACGGCGAAAACCGCGGTAGGCGCCAAAGCGATGAGGACGTCTATGAGCATCCTCGCCAAGGAGTCTTTCCGGCGGAGGTGCGGAGCTTTTTCTACGATGATGGTGCTGGTCATGGGAGTTTCGCGATGACTTTCGCCCTCCTGATAAAATCGGTGACGCGGATCTTAGAGGTGCAGACGTAGGTGCAGAGTCCGCATTCGATGCAAGTGAGAGGCTTCAAGGCCTTGATGCGCTCTTTATCGTTGGCTTTGACGGCCGCCATGATCTGCTGGGGCTCTAGATGGGTTGGGCAGGACAAGACGCAGGAGCCGCAGCGGATGCAAGGCTCTTCCTTGGGCGCTTCGGCATTCAAGATGATGCAGGAGGTCACCGTTTTGCTGACGATGCAGTCGATGGAGGGGACGGAGGCGCCCATCATGGGGCCGCCGAGGATCACCACTTTTTCCTTGCCGTCGTCATTGAAGCCGCCGCACATATCGATGAGGGCCGCCAACTGGGTGCCGATGCGAATCTTGAAGTTGGATGGGTAACGGATGCCATCGCCTGTGACGGATACCAGTCGCTCGATGACGGGGCGGTTGTATTTGATGGCTTGCACCAACGCCGCGACGGTGGAGACGTTGAAATTCGCGATGCCGTATTCTCCAGGGAGATGCCTTGTCTCGACTTCGATTCCCGTCGCCGCCTTGATCATGGCGATTTCCCAGCCCTGCGGATAGAAATTGCCAACGCGGCAGATGGTGATTCCCGAGCCATGATGGCGTTTGAGAATCTCGGTGTAGACCTCGATCAGGTCGTGGTATTTGGACTTCAAGCAGATGCGGACATCCGTGCATTGGAATGCTTTTTGCAGCAATTTGCATCCTTCGATGACGTCTTCTGGCTTCTCCAGCATCAATCGGTGGTCGGCAGAGACGTATGGCTCGCATTCGATCGCATTGACCAAGATGGTTTTGATTTCGTGCTTGCCCTGGAATTTGACATAAGTCGGGAAGGATGAACCGCCCAGACCGACGGAAGCTACGTTCTTCAAGATCTCGACATAGTCCTCCTTGGTGAGGGCGTCGATTTCCTCTTGGGTCCTCGGCTTGAGGGAAGGATCCCATTCATCGAGGTGGTCGTTCAGGAATTTGAGGCATGGGACCAATTTGCCGGAGCGGTGATAGTGCTTCTCGATTCCGACAAAGGTTCCCGAGCACGTCGTGTGGATGGGCTGGTCGAAGAAAGCGCCATGGCGCATGCCGATGGTCTGCCCTAGATATACATGGTCGCCTTCCTTGATGAAGATTTCCGATTTAGAACACCTGGCATTCTCGGTCGCGATGAAAAGATAGTCCGGGCTCGGAGCTTCTATGGTCGGGAGCATCCCGAGCAATCCTTTAGTGTCAGCAATGTGAGTTGCCTTAGAAATCATATTTATTAACCTGCTGGTATTATATGCGCGAGGGCACGCTAGCAAAAGCCGATAATTTGCCTCCTGCCGCGCCGTGCTGGAAAATCCCCATATTTTCATCCTGACGCTTACCAGGGGCCATTTGCGCGATGCGGTCTGATTATTTGGATGCCGCAAAGCAAGAAACCGGAATCTCTTTTCAAGTATTTTGCCCCTCCGCATTCAGTGGTTCTTCATCAGGAATGCAATTTTAAGGTATGATTAACGCAAGGTCGAAGACCGCAATCCACAAAAAGGAGCATCCCATTATGTCATTTTTCAAAGGATTACTGATCTTTCTAGGCGGCGCCGTCGTAGGAGTCGGAGGCACTGTCGGCGGAGTCTACATCGCCGCATCCACCATGTCTCTTTCAGGCACCGCAAAGCTTTTCGGCGCCGATTTATCAAGCGCGCTGAAAGAGGACTACGCCAACCTGACCATCACCGAATTCATCAAAAAGGTCTCCTCGAAGGACTTGAGCACGCTCGGCGGCATCTCGGAAATCACCCCGATGGTCGATGAGTTCTACAACAACCTCGATAGCCAATTGAAAGAATCCCTCAAGATCACGCTGAACAAGGATACCATCTATTCCACGAAATTTGAGAATCTCGGCGGCTACCTCGTCCAATACATCAAAGACAACGCGCCGCTAGGCGGGGTATTGAATCTGGATTCTTCTTCCAATCCAGCTTTGCTATATCTTGCCTATCCGAAAAAAGATGACGGTTCATATGACTTCGATAAACCCCGCGTCATCTCGGACCTGTCGGCAGAGGGTTTCTTGGACAATCTGCTGGATAACGCGACCCTTGGAGACCTTTTGACCATCGATTCTTCCGACACGACCATCTACGCTCTCCGCGATACCAAAATCAACGAGCTCGAAGACGGAATCCAGGATCTTGAGCTTCAGGAAGTCGTCGAAATCAGCGTCACGTCCCCACTCATTTTGCAAAACCTTGCCGAAACCAAGGTCGGGGAATTGCCGTCAGCAATCGGAAATCTTACTTTGGGCGATGTGATCGAAATCAATGATTCCTCTTCCAAAATCCTCAAATCGCTTGCCGGTACCAAAGTTGACCAAATCGGTGGGAAAATCGATACGCTGAAGCTTGGGGAGATGATTGAAATCGGCTCCACGTCCCCACTCATTTTGCAAAATCTTGAGAACTCCACTCTCGCCACCCTAGAAAGCGACATCGAGAACTTGAAGATCACCGATGTGTTCGCCGGCGAGATCTGGGGCAATGAAACGCATGATGCCGCGCACGCTGACGCAGTCTGGCGTTACATGCTCACCGACTCCACCGGAACATTCCGCACCGATTACAAGCTCTGCAGCGACATGGACATGCTCACCGCCAACGTCAAATACAACATCAACGCCGCGACCATGGATAGCCTCTATGCCGATGGATTCATCTCCGGCTTCGATCCCGCCACGCTCAACAAGACCATCAATTCCGTCCGAATCGGAGATATGACCTTTGCTCAGTTCATCACCGCAGTCAACGGAATCATCTAATCGAATCATCCGCTTCTTGTGCCCAGCGATGCCGCTGGGCTTTTTTGATTCGCGCGCATAAATTGCGCCTATTCAATTTCTGATTTCGTGTTATCATTCCTACGTTATGGAAATCAAGAAATCTCTCGAAGGAAATCATCTCACCTTATCCCTGGTTGGCGAGCTTAACACCGAATCCGCGCCGACGTTCGAGGCGGTCATTAAGTCTTCGCTTATCGGCATTAATACGCTGACCTTGGACATGAAGGATTTGACCTACCTAACTTCCGCTGGGCTTCGCATCCTTTTGGTTGCCCAGAAGATCATGAAGGGACAAGGCGAAATGAAAATCTGCCACGTCAACGACGATGTAAAAGAGGTCTTCTTCCTGACTGGATTCAATAACGTCCTCAACATCGAGGATTAAATGCGTTTTATCACCACTCTTTGCTGAGTGATGACGTAAGGAGTCTCCTTAATCGCTTCTTTACACAAAAGAAGCGTTTTTTGCATCTTGGAGGCAACGAGGGACAAACGCTCGAAGATTTCCTCATCGTCCGTATGCACCAGCATCACGAACTGGTCATTTTCGATTTCCAAGCCCTTCACAGCTTCATGCTTCATGAACTCAATGATGTCCACTTCACCCGTGATTTTGCTCAAATCATAGATGGCAGATGAATTGCGGGAAGCGGTGACGTCAATTTCGTCCGCCAGGCGCACCAATGCCGTCAAATAGGGAAGGCATATCGAATTGCCATTAGGCAAATCTAGCTTAAGCGGGTATTGCTCGCGGTCGAATAGGTTCGTCTTCCTATGGCCTCTGGAGATCTCGATGATGGCGAACATGTGCTGATCGCTTGGGAAATCGAAGAAACGCGCGTATTTGCGGATGAACTGTCCCGAGAACTCATTATGGAAGCTGCGGATGATCTCGGGCTTGTTGTCGCGTGAGTGCGTCTCGAAGTAATCCCCGAAATCGATGTTTTTGCAGAAGCCCTCGAAGTCATGCTCGCTGACCCCCATGCCGGAATCGTGGAAATAGCAGCCGAGGAGGATGCAATAGATTTCGTCCGCGTTCAAAGAGTCTAGCTGCTTCCCGATGAGCACATTGCAGAAATCAATGATATTGAGCGTATGGAGTTCGGTGTGGTCGGTAAAATCCGGGAATATCAATTGATAGTTGGATAGGATATGCTGGATAGACAAAACGGTATCCGCGAAACGGGCGTGCAGGTTTTTGTCTAATTCATAAAGGCGCTTCTCCAGTGCGAAATCGTTGCTCATATTAAAAGTATATTAGCAAAAGCAAAGCGATTTTGGCATAGGTTTAGGCAACGATTCTATGTGAAACTTCAAACCCATGTTGCCCTTATATTAAATGCGCATCCTTGTCATTCGACGAAAAAAGGCTTGGCGAATTACCAAGCCAGTTTTTCTCAGG
>CAMORJ010000058.1 GCA_946623775.1 uncultured Bacillota bacterium
ATTAGGGGTCAGCCTGTGATGCTGGACTATGATCTCGCGAGGATCTATGGGTATGAGACCAAGACCTTCAATCAGCAAGTGAAGAACAACGAGAACAGATTCCCTGAGGATTTTAGATTTCAATTAACGCGCGAGGAAATCGCGGATTTGGTGAGGTCAAAAAATTTGACTTCACGGAAACATTCGATGTTCACTGGACAAAATGGTGGCTCACGCAAACCTCCATACGCCTTCACCGAGCAGGGGATATACATGCTGATGACGGTCCTGAGGGGCGAGCTCGCAGTCAGGCAGAGCATCGCGCTGATAAAACTCTTCAAGTCGATGAAGGACTATATAGGAAAGGAAAGCCTTCCCATGACGGGCGCTGAAGTCGCTAGGAGATTCGAATCCGCCGAATCGCGGATCGGAGTGGTGGAATCGAGATTGGATCTGATGATGAAGCAATTCGGCGACCAGCCTCCGACGCGCGAAATATTGATTATGGAGAATCAGAGGATCGAGGCGGGAATCGCCTATCGCAATATCTATGGCATGGCTAAAGAAAGCATCATCGTGATCGATGACTATGTCGGGGCAAAGACGCTTCATCTGCTGAAGGCATGCCCAAAGCAAATCAAACGCATCTTGCTTTTATCCGACAACATCGCAAGAATCCCGTTGTCCCAATCCGATTTGGGCGATTTCCGCCGGGACACAGGAATCGAGATCGGGCTTTGTCCGACCAAAGGGATGTTCCACGATAGATACATCATCTTGGATTATGGGCTTTCCTCTCAGATCGTCTACCATTGCGGCCCCTCCAGCAAAGATGCGGGAAACAGCATTTCCACCATCATGAAAATGGAGTATCCCCAAGGGCTATTGGAAGCGGTGGGGAGACTTATCGAGCCCTAAGCCACATAGGAATTCGCTATTGCGCATTATCATGCGTGCGTGCTAATATAAGCACCGCGGAAATCCCGATAGCGGTTCCGCGAATCACCATATCTTTGAGAGTGGACTTGGTTCCACTCTTTCTATTGTAAGGAGGAGCAATGGGAGAAATAGAAAGCAGAATCGTTACGAAAATCGAAGGCCCTTTGAAGGAATTGGGCTATTCGGTCTATGACATCAAGTTCAAAAGCGGAAAAGACGCGACCCTGTCCATCGTGATCGACAGAAAAGAGCGGATAGGGCTCGACGACATCGTCAAAGTCTCGGAAGCGTTATCGGCTTTGCTTGATGAAGATGACCCCATCGACGGGCCATATACGCTGGATGTTTCATCCGCAGGCGCGGAGAAAACCATCGCCCTTGAGCAGCTCGGGGAATACCTGAACTGCTACGTCAACCTTCACCTGTCCCATCCCTGCAAAGGCGAGAACATCGTCGAGGGAACATTGCTGAAACTGCAGGACGGCGAAGCAACCCTCCTAATCAAAGATAAATCCAAAAAGAAGGAAATCTCCTTCCCGAGCGCGGACATCGATAGGGCCCGCCTCGCGATCGAGTTCTAAAAAAGGCAACAACCATGGCAAAAAGACAAACAGAAACCATCTCCTTCGTCGACGCCCTCCGCGAGGTCGCCGACACCAAAGGCCTCTCCGACGAGGAAGTAATCCGCGCCCTTGAAGAGGCCATCGTCCGTTCCTACATCAAGTACCTCGGAGGCGGAGACGACGCCGTCGTCACCTGCCACGTCGACCCCGAGACCGGCAAAATCGACCTCGCCCAGGTCAAGCAGGTCGTCAAGGATGTCCAGGACGACTATCTCGAAATCGACCCCGAGACCGTCAAAGAGCTCTACGGCAAAAAAGTCAAAGTCGGCGACACCTTCGCCATTCCCTGCCCGATGGAGGAAATCTCCAAGGTCACCGCTATGGCGGTCAAGACCAACTTCCGCGTTCGCCTCGCCGAAGCGGAAAGGACCGCGCTCTACAAGGTTTACAAAGACCACATCGGCGAAATGATGGTCGGCACCGTCGAGAAGGCGGATGACAGGAACGTCACCATCTCCATCGGCCGCACCTCCATCGAGCTCACCCGCCACGAGCTCATCGGCGACGAGTATTTCCACGTCGGCGATCAGATCAAGGTCTACATCCAAGAGGTCAGGACCGCTTCCACCGACGGCAAGCCCGACAAAGGGCCTCAGATCCAGGCCACCCGTTCCTCCGAAGGCTTCCTCAAGAGGCTCTTCGAGGAGGAAATCCACGAAATCTATGAGGGCACCGTCATCATCAAGGCCATCGCCCGCAAAGCCGGCATCCGCTCCAAGGTCGCCGTCGTCTCCGTCAACGAAGACATCGACGCCACCGGCGCCTGCATCGGACAAGGCGGCACCCGCATCCAGCGCATCGTCAGCCAGCTCGGCAACGGCAAAGGCAAAGAGAAGATCGACGTCGTCAACTATTCGTCCAACCCCTCTTTGTTCCTCCTTGAAGCCGTGCGCCCCGTTTTGGCTTTGGGCGTCAAGCGCGACGACGAAGCCAAAACCGCAATCGTCGTCATCCGCGATGGCGACATCCCTCTGGCCTTAGGCAAAGGCAAAGCCAACCTTGAGCTTGCCTCCAAACTCACCGGCTACAGGATCGAGGCCTTAGAGGAATCCAAGGCCATCGCCCAGGGCGTCTTGTATGAGACCGCCGACGAGATCCGCCACATCGCCGAAGAGGAGAGGAAGCTCGCCGAGCGCGAAGCCTATATCCGCCGCGTCGAGGAAGAAAATGCCCGCCGCGCCGAAGAAGCCGCCAAGAAAGCAGCGGAAGAAGAAGCGCGCCGCCGCGCCGAAGAAGAAGCCCGCATCGCCGCGGAAGAGCAAGCTCGCCTCGCCGAAGAAGAGGCCAAGCCCGAAGCGGAAGAGAAGCCCGTCGTCATCGAGAAGCCCGTCGCCCCGAAAGCCACGGCCCGTCCCGAAGACTTCCCGCTTGAGGCGACCAATCCGGCCGCCGCGGCCTTCGCCGCTTTGCAGGCCTCCCGCCAGCAGCAGGCCGCTCCCGCCGAGGAAGCGCCCGCCGAGGAAGAGCCCGCCGTCACCGACGTCAAGACCACCACGACCTTGGCCGACCTCGAGGCCGACCTCGAAGCCACCAAAGGCAAGAAGCCCCAGGCCCCTGCCTCCAAAAAGCGTCCGCGCAAGATCACCGAAGAGGAAGTCCAGCGCGAACCGACCCCCGTTGTCCCAGCCGCTTCCCCGGCCATGCCGATCTACACCGAAGAGGAACTCTCCGAAATCGAAGAGGAGGAATCCGCTTCCTACGACGACATGGACGATATGGACGTCGACTACAGCGAATACGACCGCTATTACGACGACGACGGAAAATAATCCGAGGATTTCATGATCAAGACAAACGCCAGAATGGATATCGCAAGCAGGGAGAGGATGGATAAGTCCGACCTCTTCCGCTTGGCCATCGACCCCGTCTCGGGCAAGCTCGACCTCGCCGAAGACGGCAAGGGCCGCGGCATCTATCTGGCGAAGCGCATAGAAGCGGTGGACCGCTTCTTCGCCAAGCGGCTCTATGCCCGCTATGGCGAGATACAGGAGGGGCTATGGGAGAAACTGAAATCATTGCTTTAAGCAAAGCGCAGTCCTCCTTCCTAGGCATCCTCAACCGCGCCGGGAAACTTTCCATCGGCGCGGACATCATCAAAAAAAGCCGCAGGCTCGCTTTGCTGCTATTGGCAAGCGACGCAAGCGACAATACCAAATCGTCGATGACGGCCCTTGCCAAAAGCCTGTCGAAAGTGGTGGTCTATGTGGAATCAAAAACCGCGTTAGGCCAGCCAATAGGCTACGAAAGCATCGCCGCCATCGGGATTCTTGACCAGAAATGCGCCAGCGCATTCCTGGAGAAAGGAAGGCAAGAATGAAGAAAAAGAACAGCTATGGACCAAAAAGGAACCAGCCCGGACCGTCCCAGCCGCAGCAGCGCGTCGCCAACATCTCCTACACCAAGGGAAAGAAGCGCGACTTCGGCAAGGTCAACGGCGGCGTGTTCGTCTATACCAAGCCGTTAACCGTCGGCGAGCTTTCCAAAGCCATCAACGTTCCCGTCAACGAGATCATCAAATACTTCTTCCTTCAAGGCAAAGCCGTCACCATCAACCAGACCCTCGACGATGATTCCATCGGCGAGATCTGCTTGGAATTCGGATACGACTTCAAGAAGGAGAAAGTCGTCGATGCAGCCCACTTCGAGGAATTGGAGATCATCGACGACGAAGCGAACCTTTGCTCCCGTCCGCCCGTGGTCACCATCATGGGCCACGTCGACCATGGCAAGACCACGCTGATCGACTATATCCGCTCCTCCAACGTCGCTGAGGGAGAGGATGGCAAAATCACCCAGCGCATCGGCGCTTATCAGAAAGAGGTCGGTGGGAAGAAGATCACCTTCATCGACACCCCGGGCCACGCGGCGTTCACCGCGATGAGGGCCCGCGGAGCATCCGTCACCGACATCGTCGTCCTTGTCGTGGCCGCCGATGACGGCGTCATGCCCCAGACCATCGAAGCCATCAACCACGCCAAAGCGGCAGGGGTCCCCATCATCGTGGCCATCAACAAAATCGATGCCCCGGGCGCCAATCCGCGCCGCGTCGAAGAAGGGCTTATGGCCCACGACGTCATCTCCGAACGCTATGGCGGCGATGCGATCGTCGTCGAAGTGTCCGCCAAAAAAGGCGATGGCGTCGAAGATCTGCTTGAGATGATCCTCCTGCAGGCCGAAATGCTGAACCTCCGCGCCAACCCCGCCCGCTACGCCATCGGCACCGTCTTGGAATCCGAGCTCGACAAGGGCGTCGGGCCCAAAGCGACCCTGCTTGTGCAAAACGGCACCCTCACCGCGAGCGACTATGTCGTCGTCGGCGAGGCGTATGGCAAAATCCGCCGCATGACCAACGAATACAACGAAGTCGTGAAGTCCGCCGGACCCTCGACCCCGGTCTCCGTCATCGGCTTGTCCGCCGTCCCAAGCGCCGGCGACCGCTTCATGGCCTTCCCGACCGAAAGGGAAGCCCGCGAAGTCGCCGAGAAGCGCGCCTTGGAGAAGAAGGCCGCGACCCGCCTTGGCTCCGCCGCGATGACCTTAGGCGATTTGAATAGCCTCATCACCGCCGGCCAGGTCAAAGACATCAACGTCATCGTCAAAGCCGACCTCGACGGCACCGCCCAGGCCTTGAAAGCCAACCTCGAGAAGTTCTCCAACGACGAAGTCAAAGTCCATGTATTGGCAGCTTCCGCCGGAGCGATCTCCGATTCGGACATCCTCCTCGCCGAAGCCTCCCACGCCATCATCTTCGGCTTCAACGTCCGTCCGGATGCCCGCGTCCGCGCGATGGCTGAGGAAAAGGGAATCGAAATCCATCTGCACAAGATCATCTACGAATTGCTCGACGAGATGGAAGCCGCCCTCAATGGTTTGACCACCAAAGCGAAGGTGGAGAAAGTCCTCGGCCAGGCCGAGATCCGCCAGATCTACAAAGTCTCCAAAGTCGGCGTCGTCGGCGGTTGCTACGTGACCTCCGGCTGCCTGAAGAGGGATTGCAAAGTCCGCCTCCTCCGCGATGGCGTCGTCATCTACGAAGGGAAGCTCGGCTCCCTGAAGCGCTTCAAAGAAGACGCCAAGGAAGTCAAGGAAGGCTATGAATGCGGTCTCACCATCGAAGGCTACAACGACATCAAAGAAGGCGATATCGTGGAAGGCTATGAGATGGTTGAGGAGGGCAAATAATGGCCGACAAGACCAATAGAATCCGCTCCATCATCGAAAAAAACGTCCGCGATATCCTGCAATTTGAGCTGAAAGACCCCAAAGTCGGAATGGTCTGCCCCAGCGAATTCGTATTCGCCAGGGACAACTCCGAGGTCAAGGTCTTCGTCTCCTTCCTCGGAACCAAATACACCCATCAGGCGTTCGAGGAGCTGAAGAAGTCGGAAGGCTTCGTCAGAAGCAGCCTCGCCAAGAAAGTGGACCTTTACAAAGTGCCGAAGATCGTGTTCGTCTACGATGAATCCTATGAGCGTGCCGCGCGACTAGAAGAAGCGCTGCAGCGCGAAGAGGAGCAATTGGAGTCCATGGGGCTTCTGGACGACAAATAATCCAATTGATAAGCAAAGCCTCCCTGCCAAGACGGTAAGGGAGGCTTTATTGATATAATTATTGCAAATCGGATCCAACTCGCTTTTTGGCTAATAAAGAGTCTTCGTCGACATCGCTAGGAAGAATCCCAAATAGACCTTTAATTGATTCTACCTTATCTCTTTTTGCCCCGACAATGCGAACATAAAACTTTCCGTTTTTAGTAACGATGATGTCTTCTCGCGAGGATAAAGAAAGATAATGCGCTTGTTTTTCTCTTAATTGCGTAACTGTGATTGTCATCGAATTGTCCTCGCTTGCTTACGCCATTCTTATAAAATGGCCGCGATGAATTTGAAATAGAAAAAACCTATACATAGTATGAAGATTCTTGATATCCACCGAATTTTCAGGACTTTTGTCTTGCTTAAAACTAGTTTTAAATCGGGTATAATTATGTCGTTATGCCAGACGGTCTATTGTTCATCGATAAGCAGGAAGGAGTCACCTCCCGCAAAATCGATAATCTCATCCAAAAGAAATTCCATCAGAAGAAAGTGGGGCACCTTGGGACCCTCGATCCTTTCGCGACCGGGCTTCTGGTCGTCTCACTAGGCAAAGGCGGCAAATGCCTGCCGTATCTCCCCCAAGAACCTAAGACCTACATCGCCTCATTGCAGCTCGGGAAGAAGACTAGTACAGGGGATAAGGATGGCGAGGTGATCGAGGAGAGGAAAGTCGAAGCGATCACCGACGAGACCATCAAAAAGGTTTTGGGGTCCTTCCTTGGCAAATCCATGCAGATGCCCCCGATGACAAGCGCCATCAAAGTCGAGGGAAAGCCCTTATACGAATTAGCCCATCAAGGCGTCGAGATAGAGCGCAAACCCCGGGAAATCGAGGTATATTCCATCAAATTGCTCTTCCGCCTCGGGAAGCAGGTCGATTTCATCGTCTCCGTCTCCAGCGGAACCTACATCAGGACTTTGGGCGAGGATATCGCGGAAAGATTAGGCACCATCGGATATTTATCCGCTTTAAGGCGCATCAGCGTCGGCAATATCGATATCTCCAAGGCCAAGATGATCGACGAGATTGAGGAAAGCGACGTCGTCGATCCCACCCCCTATATCGATCTGCCGCATCTAGAGGTCGATGAGCCAACCTGCGTCAAAGCCAAAAACGGCGTGAGGCTCGATATCGCTTTGCAAGGGGAGACCTTGCTCACCTATCAGGGAAACGCCATCGCGGTCTACGCCCCAGACGGGGAAACCGCCATCAGCAAAAGGGGGCTATTCTAATGGAAGTCATCCGCTTCGATTTCGATGAGAAAATCGAGAGCAAAGGCCCCATCTGCCTCGCTTTGGGGACGTTCGATGGCTTTCACCGCGGCCATCAGGAAGTGATCATCAAAACACGCAAGAAAGCGAAAAACATCGCTGGCGTGCTGTTGTTCTCGAATCATCCCAAGACCGTTTTGAGGGATGAATCCTATCCGATCCTGATGGACGTAGAGGACAAGATCCTCATGGCGGACAAACTCGGGATCGATGTCTGCTACGTCGTAAGCGGCAGCAAGGAGTTTTTCAACCTAGGCGTCGACGGATTCATGGACCTGCTCTCCGATAAAATCGGGGCGGACCAGCTCGTCGTCGGGGCGGATTTCCGCTTCGGCAAAGGGGGAGTGGGCACTCCCGAGGATCTGAAGAAGCGCTTCGACGTCGAAGTGGTGGACCTCCTTTGCGTGGACGGCAGGAAAATCTCCTCAACCTCCATCAAAGCGCGCCTCCAGGAAGGGGATATCAAAGGGGCCAACGAAGAGCTGGGCCATCCCTACCTATTGAAGGGAAAAGTCGTCCATGGCTTCGAATATGGGCGCGAACTCGGGTTCCCCACCGCGAACATCGAGCTCAATAACCCCTATGCCTTGCCCGCCAAAGGGGTCTATTTCGGCATCATCTACATCCTGGGGATCCCCCATCGCGCCGTGCTCAACATCGGCACGAACCCGACCATCGGAAGGCTCGGCGAGAAGTCGGTCGAGGTCCATATCCTCGACTTCCACGAGGACATCTACGGCAGGACCGCATATCTGTATCTCTTGGATTTCCATCGACGCGAATCGAAGTTTTCCTCCCCCGAGGAACTTAAGCAAGCCATCGCCTCCGACGTCGAGTGGGCGCGCAAGATTGTCTATTGAAACGCGCGCCATTGTTGCTTTGAAAAAGCATACCTCCTGCTTATAATGCTATAAACACCCATCATAAACAGGAGGTTTTTTCTATGAAAGCGTGCAAGAAGCCAGCGATCTTCGCTTTGGCCCTTTTCGCGATGGGGCTCGCTTCATGCGGCCAGGCCCCTGCCTCGGGCTCCAAGCCCGATGAAAGCCCATCGGCGTCCGAGCCAGAGCCTGAGCCCGTCGGCCCATCGGTATTCATCCTCACCGGCCAATCCAATATGGAAGGCCAGACGCAGTGGGGCAACAACTACCTCAAAAACGCCCTCCAGCAGCTGCAGGATTCCGGCGATTACCCCGATGTCTACGCCGAGGATTACGATGTATTGGTCGATGGCATCCCCGAAGTCAGGACTTCCTATTACGGCTGCGGATACGGCGAGATCGGCAACCCCAAAAACATCCACGCCTCCAACAAGCAGACCCCGATCGACGGCCAATTCGAGGACACCAAGGTCGGCATGGGGGCCCAGGACAGCCGCATGGGGCCGGAACTCGGCGCCGCCTATATCCTCCGCAACGTCATCGTCGAAGGCGCCCAGCCCATCTACTTCATCAAATGCGGCGTGTCGGGCTCCGGGTTCGCCCAAAGCGGAAGCAACGCCATCAACTGGGAAGTCAACGATGAGCATAACCTCTACAATGAGCACCTCAAGCCCTACACCGAGAATTGCCTCGGCCTCATCGAAGAGGAGACCGGATTGAAGCCCGTCATCAGAGGATTCCTCTGGATGCAGGGCGAATCGGACTCCGATTCGAAGAAAATCCCCCTCTACGCCGAGAGGATGAACAGACTCCTCGACACCTTCAAAGAGGACTTCGAGGAATACGCCAAAGACGGCGACAGGGAGAATATCGCCTTCATCGACGCGCTCATCTATGACGGGGCAAACACCCCATGGGGCGCCCAGACCTCGCAGGACCTCAACGCCGTCAAGATGCAGAACGCCGAAGAGCATGACAATTACTATTGCATCAACACCTCCTGGAAAATCGAAGGCGGCATGCAGCTTAAGACCGGCAGCCCAGGCGGGGACAGCATGCATTATTGCACCGAATCCTC
>CAMORJ010000059.1 GCA_946623775.1 uncultured Bacillota bacterium
CTCGCCTTCCTCAGGCTCGGGCTCTTCTTCGGGCTCGGGCTCTTCTTCGGGCTCGGGCTCAGGTTCGGGTTCCGGTTCGGGTTCGGGTTCGGGCTTCGGCTCGGGTTTGGGTTCGGGCTTCGGCTCTTCTTCCTCTTCCTCAACGACTTCGTAATGGGAGAGCTCTTCGCGGACGATTTCGCGGACAGCATCCTCGTCCATGCCTTGTTCTTGAGGCTTTTCTTCCGGTTTGTTGTTTGCGAGTTCGTCGCGGACGATTTCGCGGACTTCCTCTTCGGTGAGGCCGTCTTTCTCTTCCGGTTCCTTGTTCTCATGCTGGATGGCATCGGAGATGTTGGCAATGAGGTTCAGGACAGGTGCGGATGCGAATAGGATGAATCCGACGGCGGCGAGGACGAATACGACCATGTATTCGAAGTAGGCGCTTCTCCAGATCCAGCCTTTGACGGTCGGGATGAGAAGGATGGAGGCGACATAGCCTAGCCACCAGCCACTGATGAGGACGCCGCAGAGGGACGGGCCGACTTTCTTCAAGGATTTGCCCTTGATGGCGAAGATGAGCGCGATGACGGAAAGCAAGCTGAGGACATAGAGGAAGGTGACGATGATCAAAGACCACACATCTTCATTGCCCCAATGCATTTGTCCGGTTCCGGACCAGCCTGGGTCAGCGGCAAACATGTTCCAGAACCAGAATGTTCCGGCGATTGTGCCCCAGTGATTGCCGTTTCCTGGAACAACGGTATCCCAAGGTGCCATGCCCGCGAGGGTCACGATGTTGAGCCACAAAATGGAAAGAACCCAGACAATTAAGCCGGCAAGAAATAGCTTCGTGGCCAAAGATTTCTTAGGTTTTGGATTGGACATTAAAAGTTGTTCCTCCTAATTCATTAAACAATTTTATACGCGCGGAAAAACGATTTGCAATTATTTATTTACTAAATTTAAATACACGGGTCGATTATTTTTTAAAAACAGGCGATATGTGTTTGATTTTTGAGTGATGAGGTCTTGCCCAAAAACGCAACAGGCATCGACTCTTTTTTCTTAAAGCTGGCCCAAAAATTCAAGATAACGCGACAAAATTACCGCGGCAGCAGCAGAATCAATACACGTCCTCGCCTTTTTAACGTTCTTGCCTGCTTCGCGCAATAACGTGGTGGCCTCTACGGTGGTATTCCTCTCGTCTTGGAAAACGAGCTCGATGTTTGGGAATTCCTCCTGAAGCTTAGAAGCGAATTTCCTGACGATGGGGGTCATCTCGCAATCGTCGCCGGAAGGGAATAAAGGCAAACCGAGGACAAAGGTCTCGATTTTCTCCACCATCAGCAATTCTTTCAGATGGGAAATCGCGTTTTCGTAATGCCCGGCGGGAAAGCGAACCTCTTTCAACGGGGTGATGAATTCGCCGCTTCTGGAAATGGCTATTCCAAGCGACCCCTTGCCTAAATCCAAACCGAGCAAATACTTTTTCATGCAATCATCTTAAAGCCATTAAGCGTTTTTGCCAAACGCATACGCGCACATAGTTCTTATTTTTCATGTAACATATACGCGGAAAGAAGGTTCACCTATGTCCTGCACCACGATCCTTGTCGGAAAAAGAGCCAGCTACGATGGCTCAACCATCATCGCGAGGAACGACGACTGCCCTTCTGGCGAATTCCACGCCAAGAAAATGGTCGTCGTCCATCCCGAAAACCAGCCACGTCCTTATCGTTCTAAGATTTCGCGCATCGAAATCGAGCTCCCCGAGGAGTGCCTCCGCTACACCTGCATGCCTAGCGTCGATGACAAAGACGGCATCTGGGGAGCGGCCGGAACCAACTCCGAAAACGTCTCGATGACCGCGACGGAAACGATCACCACCAACGAGCGCGTTTTGGCGGCAGACCCGCTTTGCTTCAGAAAAGACGAGTTCGGCAATCTGAAGCCCGACGGGATCGGCGAAGAGGATCTCCTCGTGCTCATCCTTCCCTACATCCATTCCGCAAGGGAAGGCGTGTTG
Organism: uncultured Bacillota bacterium; assembly: GCA_946623775.1. GTDB lineage: Bacteria > Bacillota_I > Bacilli_A > RFN20 > CAG-826 > Alloenteromonas. Next base: position 2,009 of record CAMORJ010000059.1, read on the forward strand.
AGGCTTGCCGAATTGCTGGAAACCTATGGCACGTATGAATCCAATGGCATCGCCTTTGCCGACGAAAAGGAAATCTGGTGGGTCGAAACCATCGGAGGCCACCACTACATCGCAAGGCGCGTCCCAGACGATCGCTATGTCATCATGCCCAACCAATTCGGCATGGACAAATTCGATTTCGAGGACGCCTATGGCCAAAAGAGGGAGAACATGTGCTCTTCCGACCTCCGCTTCTTCCTCGAAGAGAACCACCTCGATTTGACCATCGATGGCGAGTTCAATCCCCGTTTGGCCTTCGGCAGCCACAGCGATGCGGATCATGTCTACAACACTCCACGCGCATGGTTCATGGCGCGTTACCTCAACCCAATCGGCTATAACTGGGAAGGGCCCAACGCCAACTTCACCCCGCTTTCCGATGACATCCCCTGGAGCTTGGTCCCCGAAAGGAAAATCACCATCGAGGACATCAAATACCTCTTGTCCTCCCATTATCAGGGCACCCCATATGACCCATATGGCAAATTCGGCGATCCCAGCATGCGCGGCGCCTATCGCCCCATCGGCATCTCAAGAACAAGTTTCTTATCCATCCACCAAACCAGGTCATACGTGGCTAAGGAATGCGCCGTCATCGAATGGGTCGCATTCGGCTCCAACGCGTTCAACGCCATCATCCCGCTTTACGCAAACGTCGAGGACATCCCCGACTATTTGTCCAAGACCCCAAAGATCCCAAGCACGGAATACTGGTATTGGGCAAACCGCGTCATCGGCGCTTTGGCGGATGCACATTTCGGAAGCTGCGAACACCTGATCGAAAGATACCGCCAATCCCTGCAATCGAAAGCCATGGCCCTCATCCGCCAAAACGATGATGTCTTTGGCAAATACATGGAATCGAACATCCTTGAGGAAGCCAACAAAGATATCGTTGCCCTAGCCAAAAAGGAAACGGATGACCTATTGGACAAAGTCCTCTATGCGGCGAGCTGCCACATGAAAAACGGCTATAACCGTTCCGATAATTAATCTGGAAAACAAGAAAGCGCGGACCATGCGATCCGCGCTTTCCTTTTCCAAAGGATGTTTTCAGATTAATTACGCTTTCGCGGCGGTGAAGCCATTGCCGTAGCTCGACCAGATATAGATTCCGGAATAGGAGCCGGTGCTGTTGACGGTGACGACCGAAATAGAGGAATTGGCAATGGTATAAGTGCCTGCGCCATAGGTGCCGGAGATGGTCTGCTTGACGACTCCGCTGCCAGCGGTCGGGGAGGCCTCTGGAGAGCCAAAACAGATAAGCAGTCCGCTATTTACCTTCGCAGTGCCATCGCAATCTAGGCCCGTGGACATTCCGCCGCCCCCTGGGCCGCCGCGCGTAACGACGGTTCCTCCGCTCAGCGTGAAGTTGCCGTTGGTGTCAATGCCATCGGTATCGCCTTGGCCGATTGTGACGTCGAGCAAGCCGCCGGAGATGGTGATCTGCGGGGTCTGGTTTATCTTCTTGGATGCATTCACGCCATCGTCGGTCGCATAGACCTTGGTGCTGCCGCCTTCGATGGTGATGAAGTTGGCTTCAAGGCCTTCATATGCTTTCGTGATGTTGATGCTGCCGCCGGAGATCAAGATGGTGTTGTCCGCATGAAGCGCGTCATCGGCCGCTTCCAAGGTGATGCTGCCGCCTGAGATTTTGACGTTCCCTAGTCCGGTCTCGCCATTATCGAAGGCATCGCCATAGTTTGCGTGGATGGCGTCATCGTAAGACTTGATGTAGCTGGTTCCGCCGGAAATCAGGATTTCGTTCGCGGCTTTGAAGCCTTTCGCGGATTCCGTCGACTTATCGGTGTTGCCTTGGCTTTGGCCGCCTGGGCCGAATCCTCCGCCGCCCTGCTGGGTTTCGTAGTTGGTCCATTGTCCTAGGGCGATGGAGCCATTGGAGATGGAGGAGATGCGGATGGTGTCGTAATTCGAATTGATGTTCTGGCCGCTTGATACCGCATCATAAGCGCTTTCCGAAATGGATTGGCTGCTGGTGAAGCGGTAGATCTTGAACGAGGGGAACGATGTGACACGGTTCACCGAATAATAGTGATACGTGGTCCGCGATCCGCCTCTCATGCCTCCGCCGCCAGATTGCTTAGACCCGACATAGTCGGCTTCGGTGATGGCGTGGTTGTCGCCATCGTAGAAGCAAACGCCGTATTTGTATGAGGTGCTGTAGAGGCTGGATGGGATGGCGACATACATCTTGGTCGTGGATGTGGTCGTCGAGCTCGTCACGTAATCGCTTGCGTATTTATTCGTATATGCATTGATGACGGGGCTTGTGCCTTCGGTTTCGTCATCGGCGATCACGAGGTTATAGGCCGCATCGAAGGCGTCATAGGCGGAGTAGACATTGACGTTTCCGCCCGTGATGGTGATGTTGCCCCTTTGATTGCCTTTGGAAGACACATCGGTGTTATCGGTCTTGAAGCCGTTCCCGTCGCTGGAGATGGCTATGATCTCTCCGGAAAGGACTTCAATGGAGTCTTTCCCTTTGAAGGCATTGTTGGGGGCGGATACGGTCAGGGTCTGACTCTTGATGGATAAATCATCCGAGGTATGGACCCCGTTGTTATAAGAGCCGGATACGGTCAATTTGCCTTTGCCGGTCAATTTCAAATCGATGTCGGAGGACAATGCGCCTTCGCCCTGCTCCTCGGAATCCACGGTTTTCAAAGCCCTGGTATCGACGATGTAATTCTCGGTGTCTTTGACGGCTTTGACTTCCAGCTTATCGCCGGAGAGCGCCAAAACCGGGGAGTTATCTCCATAGACGATGGTGACGCCGTTCAGATCCAATTCGACTTTGTCGCTGTCTGCGGCCTGAACCAGAATCTGTCCCTGCAAGGCGCCCTGAAGCACATATACGCCTGCGCCGGTGATGGTGTAGACGTTATCGCTTTGCGTCCATGCGGCGGTCGCATCATTGGACGAAATGGAGAAAGTGGAGTTATCGATGCTGGTGGACAGGATGCTGCTTATGGATTCATCGATGGACGGGATCGATACCGAGTTGCTGCTCTCCCCCGTGCCTGTAGAAAATCCAATCGCAGACGGATTCCCGGAGTTCGAGGAAAGCGAGCAGCCTGCAAGAAGCAATGCAGACGCCAAGGTTAGCAGAATGTGATTAGAGGCTTTGTTTTTCATAACGGTTACCTGCCTTTCGGTGCCATTGTACCACCGATTTTTCGATTTTAAGTTGAATTTAACTACGAGTTTTCGAAACCGAAAATGCAAATAAATATCCAGAACGTTATTAAGATATTAGTATTTATTACTTTGACTTTTTAAGCCAAAATGCGAGCGCATTATAGGAATAAATCGACCATGCTTCTTCGTGATGAGGCTGCTCGGCATCGAACAAAAATCCCATTTTGTCCTCGCCAAAACCCAATTCCAAAAGCCGATTATGCATATATTTGACGTCTTTAACGAAGGTCTTTTCAAAGTCCACTCCGCCGACATAAAGGAAGATCTTGCGCTGCTTTTCTGGGCTGATTCCCCAATCGGAGAGGATCTTTTCGAGCATCTTATGCGAGTAGAAAAAGAAGGGTGGGGAGAACGCTAAAGAGAACCCAAAGACGTCGGGTCGGGACAAAAACGCGTACCATGCCATGATACCGCCCATCGAAGAACCGCCGATCGCGGTGGCCTCTATGCATGGGTCGGTGGAGAACAAGGAATCGATAAGAGGCTTCAGTTCGTCGGCGATGTAGTTGATGAATCGGTCTCCGATCGGGTGGTTCGGCCCCATGCTTTTTTCGATTCGCTCCAATACGCGATAAGGCGGATTGAGCTCATTGGTCCTTTGCCTTGGGGGCTTTGGGCAGTCGATGCCGACCAAAATTGGCTCTTCATACCCTTCTTCGTGAAGCTTATGGATGACGCGGTCCAAATGCCAATCCCCATAGGCGGACAGTTTTCCGTCAACGAGATTCTGCCCATCCGACATATACATGACCGGGTGTTTGCTTTTGCCTTCGAAATCGTAGCTAGGCGGCAGCCAGACGCGGATGTGCCTATCGTCTTTGGCAAACGGCAATTTGAAAACGGCATCGTAATAGAAGCCATATTCCATGGTCGTGTTGCGGGTCTTCCTAAGATGGAACGGCCCGATGATGGTTGGGATGGGAGTCTTCTTTTTCGGCATGCTCATCATTATGCCACAAAAACGGAGTTACCCAATCCCACTATATCGGGCATTTGGTTTTTTGAATGCCTGAAAAACGCCCAACAATGACAAAACAAAGCGAAATGCTTATGGCCGTAAATAGAATGGCCTCATGAAAAACAAAGTATTTTTGCCTCTAACCATTTCCATCGCCGCCCTCCTAGTCGGGGCGACGGTCACCGCGAACGTCCTATGCTATGGGCGCTTCGATCCATTGCTAAGGGTTTTCCTAGGAACATCTCCTGACTCCACCGCCCAAATCGATGGAGTCGACTCCCAGTACAACAAACCTGTCTGCGACTCGGTCGAAAGCCTTGTGGATGCGTCGCGCGATTTGGTCCGCCAAATCGCAAGCGAGGGCATCACGCTTATCAAAAACGAGGACCAGGTTCTGCCTTTGGCGAAGAACACGACCGTCTCGCTCTTCTCTATCTCAAGCGTCGACTTCGTCTATGGAGGCTCAGGCTCAGGCGCCTCTTCCGTAGAGCTATCCACCCCATTGAAGGAGGGGCTAGAAGCAAGCGGCCTCAAGGTGAATGAATCCTTATATAACTTCTACGCGAAAGGCGCAGGCGCGTCATACCGTCGCGGCGAAGGCGTCATCAACTTCGGTTGGGGCGGCGAGGATTGGTCAAAGAACGAATGCCCAATCGACCTCATCACCGCGGATTCCGGTCTAGTCAAATCCTTTGAGGGCACAACCCCGATCTATATCTTCTCCCGCACCGGCGGAGAAGGCGGCGACCTTGCGCGCGATATGGAAGGATATAAAGGCAAGAAAGGCGAGCATTACCTTGAGCCGAGCGAGCAAGAGCTCGGCGTCTTGTCTTACCTAAACGACCATTTCTCCAACGTCATCGTCCTGCTCAATTGCAACAACGCCTTCGAACTCGATTGGGTGAGCCGTTTCCCCAACGTCAAATCCATCCTCCACGTCCCTGGGCTTGGCAGGACCGGAACCTTAGGGTTAGGCGAAGTGCTGGTTGGGCAAAGCCTAAAAGGCGAGCAAATCTCCCCAAGCGGGCATCTCGTCGATACCTATGTATTCGACAATTTCTCCGCCCCGGCGACTCAGAACTTCGGCGATTTCGCTTATCAGGATTCCGAATACTATTACGTCGCCTATAACGAGGGCATCTACGTTGGCTACCGTTATTACGAGACCCGTTATTTCGACAAGATGATGGGCGCCTCCAATGTCGGCGACTTCGATTATGACAAAGTGGTTGCCTATCCCTTTGGCCATGGCGAATCCTACACCACCTTCTCCCGTTCCGCGGCGACCTATAGCCTAAACGGCGACCAATTAATCGCGAAGCAGACCATCACCAATACCGGAAGCCATTATGGCTCGGACGTGGTCCAGGCATATATCTCCAAGCCCTATACCGATTACGATAAGGAAAACGGCATCGAGCAAGCCGCCGTCGAGCTTGTTGGCTTTGCCAAAACCAAGAACCTCGCGCCAAACGAAAGCGTCGAAGTCGAAATCGCAATCGACTTGGAAAGGATGAAGACTTTCGACGAAAAAGGCGCGGGCACCTACATCGTTGAGCCCGACGATTATCACTTCGTATTAGCTCCCAATGCGCACGAAGCCACCAAAGCGGTTTTGGCCCAAAAAGGCGTGGGCATGAGCGCTCTTAATACCTATGTCAGCCACCCGCTATCCTTTGACGATGAAACCTACTCCGTCGATTCCAAAACAGGAAGGGCAATCGAGAACCAGTTCGGCCATGGCGTCTATGATGGGCAAACCTTCTTAAGCAGATCCAATTGGTCCGTTATGGATAATAATGGCTTGATGTATGGGTCCGAAAGCGGCGTAGCCTCCGCCTCCAATGCCAGCCAAAAGCAAATCCAGACGCCGCTATCCGCGTCCGAGAAGGCCAAACTCGATAGCCTCGATTCCCTCAACCCGAATCCCGACCATCAAGAGGTGGAAGCCATCCAGACCGATTCCGATTGCTATGTCACCAACCTCAGGGGCTTGAAGGTCACCGACGACGAATTCAGAAAGGCCATCTCCAAATTAAGCGGGGACGAAATCGGAACCATCATCACGAAGTCCGGTTACCAAATCCCCGGCGCGGATTCCATCTCCATGCCGCAGTCGGTCACCGATGATGGCCCTGCAGGATTGAACATCCTCCCCGACCACGATTCCGCTTTGCTCCCGAAGGACAATCGCTGCATGAGCTGGCCGACCGAGCTTGCCATCGCCTCCTCTTGGAACGTCAAACTCGCGGAGAAGATGGGCGACCTCATCGCCGATGAAGGCATCTACGCCCACGTCGCCGGATGGTATGGCCCCGCCATGAACATCCACCGCACGCCGTTCTCCGGCCGCAACTTCGAATACTATTCCGAAGACCCATTCCTATCTGGCGTCTTAGGCCAAGCCGCGGCGGCTGCCGCCGGCAGAAATGGTTTGCTTCCATTCATAAAGCACTTCGCATTGAACGATCAAGAAACCCATCGCGACAGGAACGGTTTGATTACCTACGCGAACGAGCAATCCATCCGCGAAATCTACCTCTTGCCGTTTGAAATCTCGGTCAAGGCCCCAGAAGAGGAAGTCATCTCCTACAAAAAGAACGGGGACGTGTATCAGAAAACGATTACTAAACTCAATCCTGTCCGCGGCGTCATGACCTCTTATAACCGCATCGGCTCCGTCTGGGCGGGAGGCAACTACAACCTCATCACCAACGTCCTGCGCGGCGAATGGGGATACGAAGGAATGGTCCTCACCGACTGGAACGTCAATGGTTATATGGATGTTTATCAAATGCTAGAGGCTGGCGGAGACGCCAAGCTCGATACCGTCGGAGCATCCTTGTCGGTTGTCCGCGATGTCCAAAAGTCCATCCACTGCAACCGCGCGATGGTCAACGTCCTCTACGCCGTCGCCAATTCGAATTCCGTCAACGGCTTTGCCCC
>CAMORJ010000060.1 GCA_946623775.1 uncultured Bacillota bacterium
GATCGACCTTTCCAAGCAGGAGGAATACCTTTCCGCTCTTCGGGAAATCGACAAAGCGATGAAAGAGAATGCCGACCTGCGCCGCGCTTTGACCTCCTATTCGATCGAAGCCGCGGAAAAGGAAAAGCTTATCGATTCGATGTGCGGGGCTTTCAGGCTGCCGCATCTTTCTGAGTTCCTCAAAGTCATATCGCGCCACCATCGTTTCTCCGCATTCCCGTCCATCGTCTCTTGCTTTGCAAGCTTGGTGAACGAGTCTTTGGGGGTGAAGGAGGGCGTCGCCTATAGCGCAGTCAAATTATCCGCGTCGGAACTCTCTTCCATCCAAAAGGCTTTGGAGAAGAGGCTTAAGATCCGCGTGGAGCTTAAAAACGTAGTCGACCCGAACTTATTAGGCGGAGTCAAGGTCGCATTGGATGGCAAGGTCTATGACGGAACCATCCGCTCCAGGCTGCTGGAACTCTCCCAGCGCCTTTCATCCTAGGAGGTAATCGCCCATGAAAATCGATTCGAGCGAAATATCCGCCCTCATAAAAGCCCAAATCAAAGGGTTCGAGGCAAAACTGGAGACCGATGACGTCGGAACCGTGATCTCGGTCGGCGACGGCATCGCGCTTTGCTATGGCTTGGATAAGGCCATGCTTGGCGAATTGCTGGTCTTCCCCCATGGCATCTATGGCATGGCGATGAACCTCGACCGCGAAGACGTCGGCGCCGTTTTGCTTGGAAATGATAAGGAAATCATGGAAGGCGATACGGTCAAGCGCACCCACAAAGTCGTGGAAGTCCCCGTCGGGGATGGCCTTTTGGGGCGCGTCGTCAATCCTTTGGGACAGGCCTTGGATGAAAAAGGAGCGGTGACGTACACCAAAACTCGTCCGATTGAGCGCATCGCCCCGGGCGTCATGACCCGCAAATCGGTCGATACTCCTTTGGAGACCGGCATCAAGGCAATCGATGCCATGATCCCCATCGGCCGCGGTCAGCGTGAGCTTATCATCGGTGACCGCCAGACTGGCAAGACTGCGATTGCCCTTGATGCCATCATCAACCAAAAGGGCAAAAACGTGAAGTGCGTTTATGTCGCAATCGGACAGAAAAATTCCTCGGTCGCCGCTTTGGTGAACCGCTTGAAGAATATGGGCTGCATGGATTACGTGACGGTAGTTTCGGCTTCCGCCTCCGAATCCGCCCCGATTCAATACATCGCGCCTTTCGCCGGCATGGCGATTGCCGAAGAATGGATGGAACAAGGCCAAGACGTCCTGATCGTCTTTGACGACCTTTCCAAGCACGCGGTCGCTTACCGCACCTTGTCGCTCTTGCTTAAGCGCGCCCCTGGCCGCGAGGCATATCCCGGCGACATCTTCTATCTCCATTCCCGCTTATTGGAGCGCGCTTGCCGCCTTGCTCCTGAATATGGCGGTGGCTCCATCACGGCTTTGCCGATTGTCGAAACCCAAGCAGGCGACATCTCCGCTTATATTCCCACCAACGTCATCTCCATCACCGATGGTCAGATTTTCTTGGTCGTCGACTTGTTCAACGAGGGTCAGCGCCCCGCCGTCGATAGCGGCTTTTCCGTGTCACGTGTCGGCTCTTCTGCCCAATTGAAGGCGATGAAGCAAGTCGCGTCCTCGCTGAAAATCGAATTGGCGAGCTACCGCGAAATGCTTTCGTTCTCGCAGTTTGGCTCAGACCTCGACGCCGCGACGAAGAAGATCCTCGCCCATGGCGCCGTCACGATGGAGACATTGAAGCAGAAGCAATACGCCCCATATCCCTGGTATCGCCAGGTCGTCGAGCTTTTCGCCGTCAAGCAGCGTTATCTCGACGAGCTTGCTCCTAAGCAAGTCGGACCATTCCTAAACGACATGTATAAATTCATCGAAGCGAATCAGCCCGATGTCATTAAGCAGCTCCAGGAAAAGAAAGCCTTCGACGATACTCTGACCAAAGAGCTATCGAAGGCGATCGAGGATTATATCGCCACGAGGAAATAATCGATGTCGCTTGGCTTAAACAAGACAAAAAGAAGGATCAACTCGGTCAAGTCGACCAAGAAGATCACCAAGGCCATGGAAATGGTCGCCACCGTCAAACTGAAGCGGTTCCGCAGAAGCTATGACGATGATCTTCTTTATGTCCAAAAACTCGAAGCCACGATCTCGGAAATCCTTTCCCGCTTCAAAGAGGGCGAGGAAAGCATTTTCTCCAAGGCCAATGAATCCGCGAAAGGCAGGCTCATCATCGCCATCACAAGCGACCTTGGATTATGCGCCGGATATAACTCCAACCTATTCAAATTCCTCGAGGAGATGTTCGACAAAGAAAACGATGAAATCATCCCGCTTGGCAATAAAGGAAAGTCCCATTTCGCACACACGGGGTTCACGGTTTCGCCTTTGGCGGACTATTTCGACCTCGGTATGCCCACGGCTGAAATCGCCAAAGGCGCTAAACGTCTCATCGAGGAATACCGCAAAGGAACATACCGCGAAATCCTTATTGTCCATACTAAATACATCAATTCGCTATCGTTCGAACCGACGGCGTTCACCCTCTTCCCGGTCACCTTCGAATACGTAAGGAATCCAAATGAAGAGCATTGCCCGAGCCTCATTGAGCCAAAACCCGCCGAATTCGTGGAATCGCTGATCCCGCAATACGTCACCGCTGAGCTCTATGCGAAATTGATGGAAAGCCAGCTATGCGAGCAAGGGAGCCGCCGCAACGCGATGGAATCGGCAAACGACAACGCCGACGAATTGCTTGCCCAGCTCACCATCGAATACAACAAAGCCCGCCAGACCGCGATCACTCAAGAGATCGTCGAAGTCGTGTCCGGCGCTTCTAGCCAAACCAAGTAAATGGAGGAACAACCATGAAAGAGAAGATTGTGGATGCAAACATCGGCACCATCGTGCAAGCGGTGGGCCCGGTCATCGACGTTGCTTTTGAGGATAAACACCTTCCCGAAATCCTTACCGCATTGAAAATCAAACTCGATGACGGCAATGAACTGACCGTCGAAGTCATGCAGCATATCGGCGACGACGTCGTGCGCTGCGTTGCCATGGGCGCGACCGATGGAATCGTCCGCGGCATGAAAGCCATCAATACGAATTCCCCCATTTCCGTGCCTGTTGGCCCTAAAACCTTGGGCCGAATGTTCAATGTTTTAGGCCAGCCTATCGATGGCCAAGAGGCCTTGGATGAAGAGCCGCATATGCCGATTCACCGCGCCGCTCCGACATTCGCGGAGCAAAGCGTTTCTTCGGAAATACTAGAGACCGGCATCAAAGTCATCGATTTGCTTTGCCCTTATGTCAAAGGCGGCAAAATCGGCTTGTTCGGCGGCGCTGGAGTCGGCAAAACCGTTTTGATTCAGGAACTTATCTTCAATATCGCCACCGAGCATAACGGCACTTCCGTTTTCGCTGGCGTCGGCGAAAGAAGCCGCGAGGGCAATGACCTCTATTTCGAAATGAAGAGCAGTGGCGTCCTCGCCAAAACCGCATTGGTCTTCGGCCAGATGAACGAACCTCCCGGAGCCCGTATGCGCGTTGGTCTAACCGGCCTAACCATGGCGGAGTATTTCCGCGACAAAGAGCATCAGGACGTTCTTTTGTTCATCGATAACATCTTCCGTTTCACTCAGGCCGGATCGGAGGTTTCCGCATTGCTTGGCCGTATGCCTAGCGCCGTCGGATATCAGCCGACCCTCGCCACCGAGATGGGCCAATTGCAGGAAAGGATCACCTCAACCCGCGATGGCTCCATCACCTCGGTTCAGGCGATCTACGTTCCTGCAGATGACTTGTCCGACCCTGCTCCGGCGACGACCTTCTCGCATTTGGACGCAAAAACGCTTTTGGATAGAAACACTGCCGCGCTTGGCATCTTCCCCGCGGTCGATCCTCTTGAATCCTCTTCCAATATCCTCGATCCCAATGTCATCGGTGAAGAGCACTATGAAGTCGCCCGCGGCGTCCAGCAGCTTTTGCAGCGTTACAAAGAACTGCAGGACATCATCGCGATTCTAGGCATCGATGAGCTTTCCGAAGAGGACAAAGCCATCGTCAACCGCGCCAGAAGAGTCAGAAATTTCTTGTCTCAGCCGTTCCATGTCGCCGAGACCTTCTCCGGCTACAAAGGCGTTTATGTTCCTTTGAAGGAGACCATCCGTTCCTTCAAGGAACTCCTGTCGGGCGCCTATGACTCCTATCCTGAATCCGCATTCCTTTATTGCGGCGTGATCGAGGATGTCAAAGCCCGCGCTGAGGAATTGAAATAAACATGATCCGCCTCATCATCCTGACTCCCAATGGCGTATTCCTCGACAAGGAAGTCGAGCGTTTCGTCGTGCCGTCCACCAAAGGGCCTTTGGAGATTTCCGGCGGATATACTCCAATCATCGCTGCCTTAGACGAATGCGGAGTCATGAAAATCACGATGGGGAAATCTCAATACTACGCCCTGTTCCAAGGGACGCTGAAAGTAGAAGATGGACGCGCCTTCGTCATGTGCAATGAAATCGAAGATGGCTATTCCATCGACATGGCGCGTGCCATCGCAAGCCGTGACCGCGCCTTGGATAGAATCCAGAAAATGGAGGAGGGCGTGGATGTGAAAAGAGCCAAAGCTTCGCTTGCCCGCGCTTTGGCGAGGATTTCCGTCAAAACGCTATCCGAGGGATTGGAATAATCCCAGCTCCGAAGAAATAAAGAATTGTTTTCTTGTGCAAATGCGCACACGTAATAAAATCTACTTGGAGGTTATCATGAATTTTGTATTTATATCACCTCACTTTCCTGTAAGGAATTACAAATGGGTCGAAGCGTTGCGCGACCATGGAATACGCGTCTTAGGCGTGGGCGATGGCCCGTATGCAAACCTGCATGACCGCCTGAAAAAGGCTTTGACCGAATACTATTACGTCCCCGACATGAACTCGAAGGACGCTTTGATCAAAGCGGTCGATTATTTCCGCAGCAAATACGGGCAAATCGATTTCATCGAATCCGATAATGAGTGGTGGCTTGAATCCGATGCCGTTTTGAGGGAATGGTTCAATGTCTCCAGCGGCTTCTTCCCTGCGGATATGACTCACATCAAAGCCAAATCGGCGATGAAAGAATACTTTGCAAGGGGCGGCGCAAAAACGATGCGCTACATCCTTGTGAATGGGCCTAAGGACAAGGAGAAGGCAATCGAATTCCGAAAAGCAGTCGGTTATCCGCTGTTCGTGAAACCCAATATCGGCGTTGGAGCCGCATCCTCCTATGCGCTTCATAACGATGCCGAATTCGACGATTTCTTTACCAAGGAACTTCCTGAAACCTACATCATGGAAGAGTATATCGAAGGCTACATCGTCTCTTTCGATGGCGTGTGCAATTCCAATTCCGACGTCGTCTTCTGCACGACCGATCACTTCCCGACGCCCATCGATAAAATCGTCAATGGAGCGCAGGATGTATCCTATTTCAATAACCCCTTCGATTTGCCGATGAGCGATATCGATGCGAAAGCATTTGAGGAAGTCGGCCGCAAAGTGGTGAAGAGCTTCGGAATCAAAAAGCGTTTCTTCCACATTGAGTTCTTCGTTTTGACCAAAGATAAGCCCGGCCTAGCGAAGAAGGGGGAATTCGTCGCCCTCGAATGCAATATGAGACCACCTGGAGGCAATACCCCTGACCTCATCGATTTCGGCGGTTCGGTGAGCTGCTACCAAATCTATGCGGACGTCATCGCTTACGACGAAAACCGCCAGGATATGTCGCTTCCAAAATACTATGCCTGGTCAGTCAGTCGCCGAAGGGAACATCAGTATGTTCACTCCCACGAGGAAATCGAAACGAAATACCGCGACAACCTTTGCATGGTTGGCGAATACCCAAGCGTAATCGCCACGGCGATGGGCGACTATTTCTATTTCGCCAAATTCAAAGACCTGGACGACGCCAAAGCATTCGATAAGTTTGTTTTGGAGAAAGTCAGCTGAAGTAATTTCGGAGAATATCTTCTTGGCCTGACGATATCAAAGTCGGGCCTTTTTCGTTCGTGAAATCCAGTAAAGATGAAGCAGGGGCCCCATATTTTTGCTGAAAGAACTCTTTTTCTTGCTCGTTTAGATATTCATAATCCAAGACCGCGAATTCTTTTTTCGAATCCTTTCTGGCATCTTGAATGGCAGGGAAGAACAACGAACCGTATGATGCCTGATCTTCAATGTACGACATGCATTTCTTCTCCCGGCAGAAGGACTCGAAATTCGCTAAAGAGCGGAAGGTGTAAGTTGGCTGGAAATCCATATAGTTATACATGGTTTCTGTGAATGCATATAAATCGGTTGTCTTTCCGGTGAGGTTGATTTTGGTCGCAGTCATCTCTTTCGCGTCCAAATAGAAAAGGTACGGAGTGGCGGGAGCAGGCAGCCTCTCTCCGATTGAAGGGTACGCATTTTCAATCTCGGCTATGCCAGATAGAAGATTCTTTTCGTTGAACGAATAGACAAGCGCCTGCGTGTTTTTGATATACGGCACGAAAACGTCGCGCAAAATGTCGCAATGGGAGCATCCGTATTGATGCCAAAGCAAAAACAGCGATTCTCCCGAAGCAATTCGAGCAACGATTTCTTTGCCATCGCTCGATCTTGTCGCCTCGTCAAAAGAAGAATTGTCGGTTATTGAGAAAAATGCATCGCCATTGCGAAAGAACTTCGGCGCGTTTTCGTTAGGCTTTAGCGCATCGAGATCCTTTCCGCCACAGGAGCTTAGAATCGCGGCGAATATGATAAGATTCAGACCTTTTCTCATCGGTGCTAATTATAATCGAAAAACATAGGAGTGGTTGCCTTTGGCAATATTAATGTCGTTTGTATGTTACAATACAGAAAACAAAGAGGTACAGCTTATGAACATACTCCACGTTATCGACAAAGCCAGAATCACGCCCGACGAGTTTTTGGCATGCATCGAAATCCCTGCCGGCAGCTCCAACAAATATGAATTGGACGTCTCTTCCGGCGCGCTGATTCTGGATAGGGTTCTCTATACCTCCACCCACTATCCGCAGAACTATGGTTTCATCCCCAGGACATGGGCATTGGACAATGACCCTCTCGACGTTTTGGTCATTTGCTCTTCCCCGATCGTCCCCCATGCTTTGTGCCGTTGCTACCCAATCGGCATTCTGTGCATGAAAGACGGCGGCAAGATCGACGAGAAGATCATAGCGATCTGCAAGAACGACCCTCATTACAATTCGTTTACTGATATCAAAGAGATCCCTCCGCACATTTTGGATGAAATCTCGCATTTCTTCCGAGTCTATAAGGAACTCGAACACGGCAAATTCACCGAGATCGAAGGCATTCACGGCGCGATGGTAGCGAAAGAAGCCATCGCCCGCGCCAGAAAGCGTTATGACGAAAAGTTCCCCGAGAAATAGAAAGCCATTATTCGCCCTTCGCTTAGTCCTTTGGATTCTTTTCGGCATGGCAACAGGCCTAATCGTCGCCGAATCATGCGTCCCATCCGGGGCGTCTGGAAAGCAAAGCAATTTTCTCTCAATGATTCTTTCGGCGTTCATCAATGACACGATGCCAACGCGCGAAGTAGAAAAAATAGGGCCGACGTCTATCGATATTTCCGGCGATGAGCGTTTTGTCGGAGCGGATAAAGCCGTGGTGGGAACCACCAAGATGTTCACTTACGATTTGACCTTTGCAGGAGAATCGAAAAACGTGGTGCTCGATGGCGGGATGCGCTTAGCTCCCATCCAAACTCCAGGCCAAGGCAGCTACACCTATTCCCTGACTCCGATCTCCGCCAAGAAAGGAGCGCTGAGGTTCATTCCTTTGGAAGAAGGCCATTATGAGTTCTCGCTTTCTGATAATTATGGACTATCAAAAACCGTTTCCTTCGATGCGGTCGACCGCTTATCCCCCAAAGATGTCGTGGCCGTTTCAAATCCGAGCGCGGCTTTGAAAATCAACGAGTATTCGTCAATAAACTATTACCTTGCCTCGGAAATAGTGACCGACAAATACGCCGATCATTATCTCCATCGCTGGTTCGATCCGTCTTTGCTGAATTGGTCGTCCAGCAACGACGCGGTCTTCACCGTGGACGAATACGGTTTCATGAAAGGCGTTAGCCAAGGCGAGGCAAATCTTCTATGCGACGGGAAAGTGATTCAATCGGTCACAGTATCAAACGAAGTGATTCCCGTTTCGGCATTCACTGACTTTGAACTAACTTCTTCAACCACGTCCGTTCATCCTCTCGATTACGATTATTATGGTGATGAAGAGAACTATGGCGTGCAGATTCAAACGGCTTTCAATGATGGAAATAGCCACCCCGTGTATTGGATTTCGGATAATCCTCTGGTTGCTCTGGTATCAAATTCGCACGTTGAGAAAGTCGGTGAAGAGTTCCGACATGTGACGCCTGGATTTGTCGCGGGATACCGCAAAACCGGCACGGTGAGCATTACGGCCATCGCGGTCGAAAACCCCGCTGTTCGGAAAACGATTCAATTGACCTGCGAGAACGTCTCACCGTCTTCTTTTGATGTAACTGCTTCCCAATCCGGAAAAGCTATCGATTTGGCTCAGGTGACATCCTTCCAGGCTGGGGGCTCATTATTGCTGACTGGGTCCTTCAGCCCCAAAAACTCATCGAACCAAATCCTCCACGTCGCCACCAGCGATGCCTCCGTCGCCGCCATCGCAAACAACGATACGTCTTCTCCGACCATCAATTTCCTCAAGGAAGGAGAAGTCGATATATCCATTACGTGCCCAGCGTCCAGCAGCAATAAGGTTTTCGGATATCATTTTTCGGTAACCCCTTTGCCGCGGATTTCGGAAGAAGAGATGCCGGAATTCCGCGTATTGGTTCGAAAAGGAATCGGTCATTTCTCCTTATTTGCCTTTGACGGGGTTCTTTTCGCCCTTGCCTTTGGCCTGACGTTCTTCCGCCAAAAAGTTTGGGGCGCTGCGGTAACCTTTGGCGCATCGCTTCCAGCCGGTTTTGCCATCGGCGGCATATCGGAATTGATACAAGCGATCCCCACGCTGAAAAGAGGGGCATCGATGGTCGACGTCATGATAGATTTCTTTGGCTTCGCAACAGGAGCCCTTGTTGTAGCGGT
>CAMORJ010000061.1 GCA_946623775.1 uncultured Bacillota bacterium
CATAAAGAAACCAATTCCGCTTTGGTTCCCATCGTGGAATTGTCGGCGATGGAGAAACTTAAAGGCTGATAGAAGCTCCACCAAGTGGAGCCATTGTCTTTCGGCTGTTGCAGCGGCATCGTCTGAATCGATCTGAAGCCGCTTTCGGCGATATAGGGAAGCTGTTCCCTAATCTGGTTGAATGACCAGCCGAAAGCATGGAGGATCAATCCATTGTCCCAGTTGGATGTCGGGAGGACGTCTACATATTTGTCATCGACGATCTCCGCAGGACCGCACTTCTGCTCTGTCGAAGAAGCTCCTCCACAGGAAAATACCAGGGTGACGAAAGGCAATAATGCCAAAAATGCGTTGTGTTTCATACCTCGATTATAGCAAAACGGACCCCGCTTTTAAAGCGAGGTCCGCGTGCATGTGTCAGATGATTATTCGTTGACGACGGCGACGCCGTAGACGTAGTCGTTGGTGACTTTCTTATACTTGGCAGCGATGATGGTGGCCTTCTCGCCGTAGACATACGGGTTGAAGTTGTGGTCGTTGCCAGCAGCGTCTTTGGTTTCGCCCTTGGGTCCCCAGTAGACGGTCTTGGGGGTCAAGCATTCGGCATAGGTTTCCGGAGAAGGAATGTGAGCGGCGCGGCTCCAGGTGGTGACGGTTTGGCCATCATCGCCGGCGACGTCGGTGGACTTCATCGGGCAGACCTTGAAGCAGTGATTGCCTTTGCCGGCCTGGGCTTTGCCTTCGGCATCAAGGTAATTGGTGTCCCAGCTGCCGCCTTCGTTCTTGCCAAAGACGACGTGCTCGAGGATGTAGATGCAGGAGACGCCGCGCTCGACGAGGAGGTCAGCGACTTCGGTGCTGATGACGGAAACGTCTTTGATAGAAGCGGCCTTCATGATAGAAGGATCGCCTTCGGGCTTGCCATCAAGGAAGTCCCAGTCGATGTTCTTGTCGCCAACGGTGATGTTGCCAGCGACTTTGTAGTATTGATAGTTGCTATCGGAGAGGACGGCATCATCGTACTTGGCCGCGTTGTTGCCTCCACAGCTAACAAGAATGGCCGCAGCACTCAATACTGCACAGAAAAGAGATTTTTTCATTAAAATTCCTCCAAAAAATTCCTTTCGGTTATGACTTAAATGATAGCCCTTCCAATGACAGTGTCAAGAAACAAGCGCGACTTTTTTGCTCTTTTTTGCTAAAAACGTTTCACTTTCAGACATTGCAAAACAAAAAAACAAAAATCTATTCCACCTGCGCGAAAAACGAATATATTTCTATTAACATGCAAAAAATATTGAATTCGTTCAAGTTCCTCGGGCATTGGGTCTTGAACATCCTTGGCATCAAGCGTACCAGCAAAGCCCAAAAAGACTTCCTGCTCGATTCCAACGTCCGCATCGGAATCTACATGGCGTTGGTGATCATCGGTTT
The DNA here is from genome assembly GCA_946623775.1 of uncultured Bacillota bacterium. GTDB lineage: Bacteria > Bacillota_I > Bacilli_A > RFN20 > CAG-826 > Alloenteromonas. Next base: position 1,435 of record CAMORJ010000061.1, read on the forward strand.
GGAGATCTGGATGCTTTTCCGTCAGATCTTCGAGAAGCTGATCGTCGAGTATAACCCCGAGAAGAGCTTCTTCACCCAATTCTTCCAGTACACCACCCTGTTCTGGATGATGCTGCTGCTCGGCGTCTCTTTCTTGATGTTCTCCGTCATGTATTTGAGGAAGAACACGAAAAAGAAGACCGCGTTCTTGGTGAACGTCATCTTCGGCGGCGTGTGCGCGCTTTATCCGGTTTTGATCTTCGCCGACGCGATGTCCTCCAACCCCATCAAACTCGCGCTGACGGTAGCGTTCTACGCATCTTTAAGCGTCTATGGTTTATCGCTGATCCTGTACGCGGTATACACATATCTAAAAGGCGACGCGCGGGCGACGAAGATGTTCGTCATCACGATGTTCGCCGTCGTATGCTTGGTTTTCGGCGCACGCGTCTCATTCAGCGACTTCTTGGGCGGGAAAGAGATCATCTGCTTCATAACGATGGTCGTTTTCGTCGCCTGCCTTTTGGTTTGGAAGCCATACATCTCGATATTGATGCTGGGCGGCATCTTCATCGGGTTCTACCACCTCATCACCGATGGGGCGGTCGCCTCGGAATCGGAAGTCGTGTTCCAGGATGGCGATAAAGTCAATTACGTCACCCTGCTCATCGCTTTGATCATGGTCGCCACCTCCCTTTACCATCAAAGGGCACGCGAATCCGAATCGCGGCAAAAGCTGGAGATGCATGCATCTTTCGACGACATCACCGGCCTCCACAACTTCCGCCACTTCCTAGAGCAGGCAAAGCTCCAGATGCAAAACCCCAACGTCAACATCGGCGAGCTGATGTACGTGTACGTGGATATCCAAAATTTCAAGTTGGTCAACGATCAGCTGGGCTTCAAAGCCGGGAACGAATTCCTTAAGAAGGTGGCCGCCGCGATCAGGAACATGTTCGGTGAGGAAAACTCCTGCCGCATGGGAGAAGACCGCTTTGCCGTCTTGGCCAAGAGAGAGGGCATAGTCGACAAGCTCGAAGCCCTCAACCAGGAAGTGACCGCGATCAACGAAACGCTCGGATTGACCCTCATCGCCGGCGGAAGAAGCATACCGTCTCGCGATTATGACCCAAGAAGGGCCATGGACCGCGCACATTACGCCGCGTCTTTCTTAAAAGGAACCAGAGGCCAGATCTTCATCGAGTACGACGAAAAGATGAGCGAAGGCCTGTCCATCCGCCACTATATCGCCCGCAATATCGAAAAGGCGATTGAGCAAGGATGGGTCAGGGCCGTTTATCAGCCGATCGTCTGGGCAAAAGACGGCAAATTGGCAAGCTGCGAAGCGCTTGCGAGATGGTATGACCCGAATTATGGCGATCTCTCGCCTGGCCTATTCGTCCCGATCCTGGAAGACGCATTGCTCATCCATAAATTGGATTACGCGATTATCGAGCAGGTGTGCCGCGATCTGCGCAGCGCGCTGGACAACAAGCTTCCCGTCGTCCCGGTGTCGGTCAATTTCTCGCGCCTGGACTTTGAGCACTCCAATCCAATCGAAACATTGAACACGCTGGTCGATAAATACGGCATCGCCCGCGACCTCATTGTCGTGGAAATCACCGAATCCGCGTTGATGAACAGCGTCGACACGCTTAAGAAAGCTGCGAGCCAGCTCAGGAAAGAAGGCTATTCGCTGTGGCTCGATGACTTCGGCTCCGGCTACTCCTCGCTGAACGTCATCAAGGATTTCGAGCTCACCGGCTTGAAGCTGGACGGCAAATTCATCTGCGACCTCGCGAATTCCGAACGCGCGAGGACCTTGGTCGTCCATATCCTCAAGATGGCGGATGCCCTCGGAATGAGGACGCTTGCAGAAGGCGTGGAAAAACCGTTCGAAGCCGACTTCCTGCACGAGAACGGATGCGAAAGGCTCCAAGGCTACTATTACGGCAAGCCCATGTACCGCTCTGAGCTGTACGAGAAGTTCTTCAAAATCAAAAACGTCCATTAACAACGTTTATGCAGAAGCGGGCATCGACCCGCTTTTTATGTGATTGGCATAAAGACAATTTTGCTAAAATATCGGCTGATTATCGCATAAAAACAAGGATGCCTTTTGTTGCGCAACAAAAATATACAAAATAATAGAACAAAGATTTTCTTGCGTTTTTGGCAATAAGTGTTCATTATTCTTTCCGGTTGTAAGCAGTTGCAACAAAAATTACATAGGAAACATTATGACAATCGGCGAAAAAATCACCTATTTGCGCATTCAAGCTGAAATGAACCAAGAGCAGCTCGCGCAAGCACTGGGAGTCACAAGGCAGTCCATCTCCAAATGGGAAATGGGCATCGCCAACCCCCAAATCCGCCAAGTTCAGATGCTTTGCCGTCTTTTTGATGTCAAAGCCGATGACTTGATCGACGATGAGATCGTCATCTCCCGCAGCCAGGAAGCCAAGCCCAAGACTCACGGCAAATACTTCGGCACCGACGGATTCCGCGGCGAATCCAACCGCGTCTTGACGGCGATGCACGCCTTTAAGATCGGAAGATTCCTCGGTTGGTATTACAACCTTCCGAAGTTCGCTCCGCTCCGCCAGGCAGGCGACAGGGTCAAAATCGTCATCGGCAAAGACACCAGAAAGAGCTCATATATGTTCGAATATGCTCTTTCCGCCGGCATCACCGCTTCTGGCGCCGATGCGTATATCATGCACGTGACCACTACTCCAAGCGTCGCCTACGTCGCACGTACCGAAGGCTTCGATTGCGGAGTCATGGTCACCGCTTCCCACAATATCTTCTACGATAACGGCATCAAGGTCCTCAACCGCAATGGCGAGAAGCTCGAAGACGAAGTCACCGACCTCATCGAAGCGTATATCGATGGCGATATGGCCGCATTGGGCGTAAGCGAGGACGACATCCCCTACGCCACTAGAGGCGATATCGGCGCAGTCGTCGACTACTTCGCCGGCAGGAATAGATACATGGGGTACCTAATTTCCACCGTAACCAAATCCTTCCGCGGCCTCCGCATCGGTTTGGATTGCGCTAACGGAGCATCCTGGAACATCGCCCGCGGCGTCTTCAATGCCTTAGGCGCAGAGACCATTTGCATCGGCATCAACCCCGATGGCTTGAACACCAACCGCGATTGCGGCTCCACCCACATCGAGCATCTGCAAGAGCTCGTTAAGAAGAACAAGCTGAATTTCGGTTTCGCTTTCGACGGCGACGCCGACCGCTGCTTGGCCGTTGACGAAAAAGGCAAAGTGGTCGATGGCGATAAGATCATGTATATCCTCGCCAAAGCCTTGAAGCGCCAAGGAGCATTGACCAATAACGTCGTCGTCACGACCATCATGTCGAATTCCGGCCTCGTCAAAGCGCTCAAAGCCGCAGGCATCGACAACGAGCAGACCACCGTCGGCGACCGCTTCGTCTACGAAAGGATGTTAGAGAAGAATTATGTCCTCGGCGGCGAGCAATCCGGACACGTCATCATCCGCAAGTTCGCCACTACCGGAGACGGCATCCTGACCGCTTTGATGCTCACGCAGGAAATTCTGAGCTCAAAGAGCACCCTTTCCGCTCTAGCGGCTCCCGTCACCGTCTATCCGCAGTTCCTGAAGAACGTCCGCGTCGTCGATAAAGCCGCGACCGTCAAGGATCCCGCGATCGTTGCCCGCGTTGCCGAAATCAACGCCGAGCTCAATGGCGATGGACGCATCTTGCTGCGCCAATCCGGCACCGAGCCAGTCATCCGCATCATGGTGGAAGCCGATGATAAGGATCGCTGCAACCGCTACATCGATTCCGTATATGAATTGGTCAAAAAGGGAGGCTATATCTGTGAGCAAGATTAAAGTCAAAGACCTTTACGATGAATGTGGGATCTCCTATCTGGATTCCTTCATCTTCCAAAAGGAATACCCTTGGGAATTGCTTCCGCTAATCGGGGCATATGCCAAGGAATTGGTCGAAAAAGGCATACCTGGGTTCACTCTTTTGAAAGAAGGGGTGCTCGTAGGCGAGAATGTTAAGATCGCCGAAACCGCGACCATCGTCGGCCCATGCGTCCTCGGCAACAACGTGGAAGTCAGGCCAGGGGCATACATCAGGGGCAACGTCATCGTCGGAGACGAATCCGTCGTCGGCAATTCCTCTGAGCTCAAAAACGCCGTTTTGCTCCGCCACGCGCAAGTCCCCCACTACAACTATGTCGGGGATTCGATCCTAGGCTCTTATGCCCATATGGGCGCTGGCAGCATCCTGTCCAATCTAAGAAGCGACAACAAGCCAGTCATCATCCATGCGGATGAAGAGATCCCGACTGGAATCCGCAAAATCGGCGGCTTGCTGGCGGACCACGCCGACATCGGATGCGGTTCCGTTTTGAACCCCGGCACCATCATCGGAAAGAACACCCAAGTCTATCCTCTCACCATGTGCCGCGGGGTCTATCCCGAGAATTCAATCGTCAAATCCACTCGCGTCGTAGTCGCGAAAAAATAAGGAGAAAAAACACAATGAAAGTCGTAGTCGGTTCCGAAGAGAAGATTTCCGCGCTTATCGCTGAAGACTTCATCAACGTCATCAAAAACAAGCCAAATGCGGTCCTTGGACTCGCCACAGGCACATCGCCTTTAAAGGTCTATGCCGACCTCATTGAGGCAAACCGCGAGGGACGTGTATCGTTTAAAGACGTCACTACCTTCAATCTTGACGAATACGTCGGTTTGGAAGGAACGCACCCCCAGTCCTATCGCTACTTCATGAACGATAACCTGTTCAACCACATCGACATCGACAAGAAGCGCACCAACGTCCTTCTTGGCGTCGGGGACTATGAGTCCTTCATGAAGAAGTACGACGGCATGATCGAGGACGCCGGCGGAATCGATATCCAGATCCTCGGCATCGGAAGCGATGGTCACATCGCCTTCAATGAGCCTGGCACTCCATTCGATTCCCTCACCCACGAAACCCCGCTCACGCAGCAGACCATCGTGGACAATTCCCGTTTGTTCAACGACATCTCCGAAGTCCCGACCCGCGCGGTCACCATGGGCTTGAAGAGCATCATGAACGCCAGGAAGATCGTCCTCATCGCCACCGGCAAGAACAAAGCCAAAGCCGTCTACGGCCTTATCAAAGGCGAAATCACCGAGGACATGCCCTGCTCCATCCTGCAGCGTCATCCCGATGTCACCGTCTATTGCGACGAAGACGCCTATTCTTTGGTGAAATAAGCATCGTAAAGCGAGACAACTGTGCGAAAAGGCATACATGTCTCGCTTTTCTTATGGCTACAAGAAATAGAAATTTCTTGCTTATTTGCCCATTTTGCCAAAACATATTCACATAAGCATACTCGAAATCGGCTAAGGCATTATTATGTTTTGGCAAAAAGAGCGAGGACGTGTATGCGAAATCGATCCTAAGGACTTATTAATGAAGGGACACAGGAAAATCGGCGTCATTATCTATTTGGCACTTATGGCATTGTTTTTGATTGCTGCCCCGACCATTATTTCCATCATATTCTCAGAAAGCGTTAGCTTATCCTACTTGTCCGGCATCAACGTCTTGTTTTTCTTCTCAATCGCGTTGACTGGCCTTATCACCGTCATCGAATTCGCATCCCTGTTTTTCGATAAGGACGCGACTTGGCCGACCCTCATAGTCGCCATTGGGCTGCTCGGCTCATTGTTCTTTTCCACCGAGGCCTGTTACATCTATGGCATCGATCAGGCATATTTCCCTCTGTTCGAGATCTTTCATGTCCTGATGTATGGGGTATCCATATTTGGTTTTTCCTTTTTCGTTGCCGGCTCGTATAAAGTCATTCTAAGCAAAGCGGAGAAGGCGGCTTTCGTCATCGCCACGTCCATTACCATCATCTCCTTTATTCCTTTGAGGATGCTCGGCTATGGGCACTTCCCTTTATTCGTTGCCATAGCCATTGCGCTGCTTTTCTGCCTGCGAAGTCTCGCTTCCGCTTATCTAAACGACAGTATCGATCTCGTGTTCATATTGTCTTCCTGCATCATCCTCTCCTCCACGACGAACGTGATCGTCGATGCCTTGCATCAGGCGGGCTTTTGCCCGAACCCGGATTTCGGTATGGCAAGTCTTCTAGCTTCTTTCGCCGTATTGTGCTTCTTCTTCATTTATCTCGTATACGTCATCAAAGCCGCGAAGACAGCATCGTCCAACGAACAGTTCAAGGCCAACATCGAATCGCTTCAGGCATCGATTCTAAAAAGGCAAATCAGCCCCCACTTCCTATTCAATTCCCTCAACATGATCAAAACCAGTTACAGGGTCTCCCCGAAAAAGGGCGAGAGGGGCCTCGATTTATTGTCCCGCTACCTCAGGTACAACGTCGAATCCGATGATGTGTTCCTGATCCCCTTCACCAAGGAAGTCGAGAATATCTCCTACTTTGTAGAGCTTGCGAACCTAGCCCAGGAAAAGAAGTTCCAGGTCATCTACAACATCGACTGCGCGGATTTCTTGGTCCCGACCCTGTCCCTCCAGCCGTTCGTCGAAAACGCGATCCGCTACAGCAAGGTCAACGAAAGGGAAGACGGCGCAATAGAAATCGACACCGAGGAAATCGACGACAACATCGTCATCCGCATCATCGATAATGGAGTCGGGTTTGAGCAAGCCCCGTCCACGGGAAAGCATTATGGGATTCCGAACGTAACCGAGCGCTTCCGACTGCTCCTGAACGCGACCGTGAAGGTCGAAAGCAAATTAGATGTGGGCACCACCGTGACCATCGTAATACCCAAGAGGGAAAAAGGAGTCGAAGATGAAAATCGTAGTCGTGGATGACGAAATCAACGCATTGGAGATGTTCCTCCGCCAGATCATCCTCAAGCAGACGGTAGACTACCGCTTCTTTCGCGATGAGCCTCAGGCCATCCTGGATTATGTAGCGGAAAATGAGCCCGACGGGGCGTTCTTGGACGTCAAGATGCCCGGCATCGACGGGTTCGATTTGGCCAAGAAGATCCTTGAGATCTGCCCAAGGACCAAAATCGTTTTCGTCACCGGATTATCCGTGACGATGGAACGGGTCCCAAGCGAGGTGAAGCCCAATTGCATCGGCATCATGTACAAGCCCTACAACATCACCGACTTGGAAAAGCATCTCTACACCATCTCCTTGACGAAGCCCATCATGAAGGTCACGACGTTCGGGCCCTTCAATTGCTCCATCAATGGCCATAACGTCAACTTCTCCTCATCCAAATCCAAAGAGCTATTCGCTCTCCTGGTCGTGCTGCGCGGCAAGAGCATCACGATGAATGCGACCTTGTCGCTTCTTTGGCCCGACAAAGAAGTCGAAAAGGCCAAAAAACTATATCGCGATGCGGTTTGGAGGCTGCGAGAGACATTGAAGGAGAACAACTTCGAAGCCGTTACCTTTGGCAGGGCTCAATTATCTTTGGATATCGAGAACATCGACTGCGACTACTACCGCTACCTCAACTCC
>CAMORJ010000062.1 GCA_946623775.1 uncultured Bacillota bacterium
ATATCCCTTCAAACGACAGCAGCAAAAGCGTGGTCGCGATGATGGGAAGCGAGACGATCGCGCCGTATTTGACGAAGTCGGCAAAGGAATATTTCGTCTCGTGCTCATGGACGAGATGGGTGAACATGATGCCCGCCAAAGCGCCGGTTGGGGTCAAGAAGGCCCCGATGTTGCTGCCGACGATGGAGGCGTAAATCGCGCCCTGGTCCACGCAGAGATCCGAGAAGAGGATGCTCATCGGGATGTTGTTGATGAGATTGGCCACGAAGAACGAGGAGAACCCATAAGTCCAGATGGTGTTCGAATTGCCAAGCCATCCGGCGATCGTCTTTGAAATCCCCTGGGCATTCAATGCGACGACGATCACGAACATCGATAAGAAGAACGGGATGAGCTGATAGGGAAGCTTCGCGATGGAGCCGCCTAGATAATGCCATCCCTTCTTCTGAATCAGGCAAAGCACAAAGGCGGACACCAATAGGCTGCCCGCGCAGATGACGGCTATGATCCACATCTCCAAGCCCACATAGCTGGAGGCGATGAGGAATCCTAGGCACACCGCCAAATGGACTAGCCCAATCACCAAAGCGGGCTTGTTCTCGATGTGGAGCTTATCCTCCATCGGGACAAGCGGAACCCTAAGCTTGCGGTGGAACAGCAAAAGCAAGACGCTGAATTCGAGGATTCCCGCGCACACGGTGGGGATGGCCATCACCTTGAAATACTCGAAGAACGTGATTCCGGCCGAAGTCGCTAGATAGATGTTCGTGGGGTTGCCGATGATGAGCATCAGCGACCATGTATTGGCCGCGGTGAATTCGGCGACGAGATATGGGATGGGATTGATTTTGGAGTTCTTGCAGAAGAAGCAGATGAAAGGCGTGAACGTCAATATGACGATGTCGTTGGACGTGAAGATCGTAAGCAAGGCCACAAGCCCATAAAGGATGGCGAAGAGCGAGAACTGGTTCTTGCTCGCCTTCTTCGTCGCTAGGCTTGCCAAATAGGAGAATAACCCCACCTCATCGAGGAAAACCGATAGCAGCGTCATCGAGAAGAAGAGCAAAAGGATCTTCAATGGATTGACGCTGCTATCGGTGGTCAATTGGCTCCAGACCTCGCCGATGGGCGCCAAAGATGTGGCTAATAGAATCGCCGCTCCGACCAGGGCTACCATCCAATAGGTGCCTAAGCTCACTTTCCCGATCTTGATCTCGGGCAGAAACAGAATCGCCAGGGCGATGAGCAGGAATGTGATGATGGAGATGATGAGGGTGGCTAACATAATCGCACGAGCGTTACGATACGCCTATTCGCGCGGATGCGCTATAAAAAACTTGCGAGAATTGTATAAAGTGGTATCTTTCGTTTATCCACCTAATTGGAAAGGATGACGATATGAGCCGAGTTTATAATTTCTCCGCAGGCCCTGCGGCCTTGCCGGTCGAGGTTTTGGAAGAAGCCTCCCGCGACATGCTGGACTACAAAGGTTGTGGCATGTCGGTCATGGAGATGAGCCATCGATCTAAGATGTTCGAGGACATCATAAACGAAGCCGAGAAGGACCTCCGCGCCCTTCTGAATATCCCCGACAACTACAAAGTCCTGTTCCTTCAAGGCGGCGCATCGCAGCAATTCGCGGCCGTCCCGATGAATCTGCTCCAAAACGGGAAAGCGGGCTATATCCTCACCGGATTATGGGCCAAGAAGGCATATCAGGAAGGCAAACGCTACGGCGAAGCCGTGGTTTTGGCCTCCTCCGAGGACAAGAACTATTCCTATATCCCCGATTGCAGCGATCTGCCGATCACCGAGGATATGGATTATGTCTATATCTGCGAGAACAATACCATCTACGGCACCAAATACCCCAAGCTGCCCAACACGAAGGGCAAGGTTTTGGTCGCCGACCAATCCTCTTGCTTCCTGTCCGAGCCAATCGACGTGAGCAAGTATGGCTTGATCTTCGCCGGCGTCCAGAAAAACGTCGGCCCCGCAGGCATGGTGATAGCCATTGTCCGCGAGGATCTGATCCGCGACGATGTCTTGCCATTCACCCCGACGATGCTCAAATACAAAACCCACGCGGACAATGGCTCGATGTACAACACCCCGAATTGCTGGTGCATCTATGTCTGCGGGCTCGTCTTCAAGCATCTGCTGCGAAGCGGCGGCTTGCCCGCGATGAAAGCCCGCAACGAAGAGAAAGCCAAGCTTCTCTACGATTATCTCGACCAATCCAAGCTATTCATGCCGACCGTTTCGGGGAATAGCCGCTCCTTGATGAACGTCTGCTTCGTCGTGAACCCGGATTCCGTCGGAAGCGCGGAAGAAAAAGCGGCCCTAGAAGCCGAATTCGTAAGCAAAGCCAAAGATGCGGGCCTATTGAATCTGAAAGGCCATCGCACCGTCGGAGGAATGCGGGCCTCCATCTATAACGCCATGCCGAAAGAAGGCGTCCTCGCATTGATCGAATTCATGACTCAGTTCGAGTCGGAGCACCTAAAATGAAAGCCTATTGCCTAAATGAAATCTCCAAACTGGCCCTCGCCGGTTTGAAAGCCCCTGACCAAATCGTCGACGATATCGAAAAAGCCGACAGCATTTTGGTCCGTTCCGCCGCGATGCACGAAATGGCTCTCGGCGACAATATCCTCGCCGTCGCCAGAGCCGGCGCAGGCGTGAACAACATCCCGCTGGATGATTACGCAAGCCGCGGCATCGTGGTATTCAATACCCCAGGCGCCAACGCCAACGCCGTCAAGGAATTGGTCTTATGCGGATTGTTCTTGGCAAGCCGCGACATCATCGGAGGCAATCGCTGGGTCGATGAGCATAAAGGCGACGAGGCGATCTCCAAGACCGCCGAGAAGGCCAAGAACCAATTCGCCGGCCATGAGATCTATGGCAAGACCATCGCGGTCATCGGATTGGGCGTCATCGGCGTTTTGGTCGCCAACGCCTGCCAAAGCCTAGGCATGAAGGTCAGGGGGTACGACCCGTACCTCACCATCACGAACGCGATGAAGCTCAATAAGGATATCCAATATTCCGAGAATATCCTCGAAGCCGTGGAAGGATGCGATTTCGTCACCGTCCACGTGCCGCTTAACGATGCGACCAAAGGCATGATCAACCGCTCCGTCTTCGATAAGCTTCATGGTGCGGTCTTGCTGAATTTCTCCCGCGATTCGCTGGTGAACGAAGATGACCTGTTCGAGGCATTAAGCAATGGCCAGGTCAAGAAATACGTCAGCGATTTCGCCAATCCGAAAGTCGTCCAATTGCCTAACGCCATCATATTGCCTCACCTAGGGGCATCCACCGAAGAAGCCGAGGACAACTGCGCCTTCATGGCCATCGATGAGCTCAAGGATTTCCTGGAAAACGGCAACATCGCCCATTCGGTCAATTATCCAGACGTCCATTTAGGGCCCAAGGAGAATTGGGACCGCGTCTGCGTATTGCACAAGAACATCCCCGGCGCGATCAACAACATCACATCGACCATCCTGGAATATGGCTCCAACATCATCTCGTTCGTGAATAAATCCAAAGGAGAATACGCCTATTCGGTGTTCGACGTCGAAGGACGGGTCGATATGGATAAGATACTGGCTCTTCCCGGCATCATCAGAGTGAGGGTCCTCTAACCATGAAACTAGGGATGCCTCAGCTATACGAATTCGACACGGTCGAAGAGAATTTGGAATTGGCCCAGGAATTGGGGCTCGACTTCATCGAACTGAATCTGAATTTCGGTTACTGCAGGAAAGAGATGGAGGCGGGTGGTTTGGCCTCTCTTTTGGCGTCCTACAATCTTGAGGCAACGCTTCATTTCTATGACGAGGCCGATTTCGGATCCTATGACGAAGTCGTAGATGCGTATCTGGCTCTATTGGAGAAATACGCTTCTTTGGGGCAAGGGTATATCAAACAGGTCAATGTCCATCTCAATCCCGGCCCTGTCGTCACCATCGCCGGAGTTAAGAACTATATCTACGATAAGGAGTTCGAGGAATACGCGGCCCGCCTGGCGAGCAATCTCTATAAAGCCAGGCAGATTTTAGAGCCCAAAGGCATCAATTTGGTCATTGAGAACACGGACAACACACCGGAATTCCTGATGAACGCCTATCGTTTTTTGCTGCAGGAAGGATATCGTTTCTGCTATGACATCGGACATGACCATCTAAGCCATGATGTGCTGTGGAATCTTATATCCGAGCTTCCTCTCCCCTTCGATGAATTCCATGTCCACGACGCGAAGGGCAGAAGCAAATGCCATCTTGCGCTTGGGGAAGGCGAGCTTGATGTAGCAAAATTCAAACGCCTTGCCGAAGAAAACGATGCCTATGTCGTTTTGGAAGTGAAGCAGGCTGAGGATTTGAGGGTCTCGGTGCCGATATTCAGGAGCCTATAAGACAATGAATCGAATGCGTCATCGGAAGATGGCGCATTTTCATATCGGCGGAGCCTCTATATTTGCTATAATCAGCGCCGCAATGGCGCATTCGATTCATCTTTCCGATCACTTCACTTACAAAAAGATCCTGCGCTTCACGATCTATCCGATCCTGATGATGCTTATCACCTCAATCTATTGGATCGTGGATGGCTTTTTCATTTCCAATTTTGTGGGATCGAGTGCGTTTGCTGGGGTCAATTTGATTTTCCCTGTTGTGATGATTGTCGCTTGCGTTGGCTTTATGTTCGGAAGCGGCGGTGCGGCTTTGGTCAGCAAGAAGTTAGGAGAAGGGGATTCCGATGGCGCGAATAAGACCTTTTCTTTGATAACCTATGTGACTCTTGGGACGGGATTAACTCTATCTTTGATCTTCTTTTTCCTTGTTAGGCCTATCGCTATGGGCTTTGCATCGATCAATCAAGTCGAGACGTCCGAGGCAATGATTGATTCAGCCGAGGTATATGGGCGCATTATGGTAGGAGGGGTATTCCTATACATCATGCAAGGGTATTTTCATTCTTTCTTTTCCGTCAATGAAAAAAGCAGTTTAGGATTCCTTTTCACACTTATCAGCGGTCTTACGAATATGCTTTTGGATTACCTTTTGATCGGGGTATTCAAAGCGGGGGTTGTTGGAGCTGCATGCGCTTCGCTATCGGGTATGTTCATCTCGGCGGTAGGACCATTCCTGTATTTCCGTTTTGGAAAGAACAATCTGATTAAGCTGGGGAAACCGCGTTGGAATTTGAATGAAATCACTCAAAGCATCGCGAATGGCTCCAGCGAATTCGTTTCCAACGTTTCAGGAAGCATCGTGACGATCGTCTTCAACGTCCAGCTTCTAAAATACATCGGAGAAGTGGGTGTGTCGGCTTATGGCATCATCGGATATGTATGCTTCGTCTTCTTCGCAATCTTCATAGGATATTCCATTGGCATTGCACCCGTTATTGGATACAACTATGGGGCCAAAAACCCTGTAGAACTTACAAATGTTTTGCGAAAAAGCTTTGTAATTATATCTGTAAGCGGTGTAGCGATGACCCTTCTTTCGGCAGGTCTGGCCGATCCGATAACCCGTATCTTCTCAGCGGGCGTGGGTGAACTGCACACGCTGGGCGTGCGCGCCATGCGCATATTCTCCATTTGCTATCTGATGGCCGGCTTCTCCATGTTTGGCTCGTCTTTCTTCACAGCGCTCAATAACGGCCTCATCAGCGCTCTTATCTCTTTCTGCAGGACTTTGGTCTTCCAGCTTGGCTCCGTTTTCGTTCTCCCGCTAATCGTCGGGGTTGATGGCATATGGTTCTCGATCATTGTCGCTGAGTTCCTTTCAATGGTTATGACAATCATCTTCATCTCCGCCCGACGAAGGAAATATGGCTATCGATTCATCAGGTGGTAAATCGATACACGTCCCCGCTATTTTGAGAATTCTGAAAATTTTTTGTAAAAAGTAGTGTCCCTTTTTCGTTTTGCTCGCCAATTAAATAAGTGAGGAGGCAATTATGAGCAAAACAAGTGACAATCGAAATCAGATTCTTCAGGCGCTTGATGGAAAGACGTTTAAAGATTTGGCGCCGCAGTGGAAATTGCACATCAAACGGATGTTCCAAGGAATCAAAGACGATGAGGAGATCCATTGTTTGTTACCAAAGCATTCAGGCAAAGTCAGCTTCATGATTTCTTCTTGCGGCAGAACGGTGACTTTGGGCATTAAGACAGGCCGCTCTACCGTAATTCATAGGGAGCGTGTATCGGAATTCGTCGATTTCCTGCTGAGGAACGATGTGGAAAAATCGGTATGCGCAACGTATCTTTTTTATCATTTCGGCGATGGGACGATTAAGGGAAACGGCGGGAAGAGAATGACCGTTGCTGAACTGCGGAAAGAATATGGCGAGCATTTTGAGTTCGCGTCAAAGAAACTCCAGGGGAAAGAACTAATTGAGGCGATTCTCAGGAGAACGTTTCTCGAAGGGAATGGGCCAAGCGAAGCAAACATAGACTACTTTTACTATGGTACCGTTTCTTTTGGCTATTTGGCATCCGCTGATGAGGTTATGTCGTTCCTCCGGAAGAAGACGGAAAGGAACTCGCCATTTTATATAGGCCCGTTTTCCATTCAGCCATGCAATCGAAATCTGGACCGCGATGTGTCTTTGGAACGCGAACGCTATATAGTCCTATTTAAATGGGCTGCCTTAAAAGAGGATATGAAAAGCATCGCCATGAACTCATCGGCGATGCTTTAGGGAATTACTTTTTGAGATCGTGAATCAGCTTGGACAATTCACCGAGATAACGGCCTTCGTAATTCTCGATGGCACCCTTGTCGCAAAGGGTTGCTAGCTTGGGGTCAATGGGGAGGTGCTCAATGGCCGGAAAACCGTATTTCCTTGCAATATCGTCATCATTTTTCCCAAATGGGTAGATTTTTTCGCCGCAATGGGGGCATTCGAGATAGGACATATTCATGACGACTCCGAGCACTGGGATATTCATCATGGCGGCCATCCTCACAGCTTTCTCGACGATGAGCGAGACGAGATCCTGAGGGGAGGTGACAATGACAATGCCGTCGATTGGCAAGCTCTGGAAAACGGTCAGGGGAACATCTCCGGTTCCTGGAGGCATATCGATATACATCTCATCAATGTCGCCATAGCAAACATCGCTCCAGAATTGCTTAATGAGACCGGAGAGGACTGGTCCGCGCCAAATCACGGGTTCGGCGGGATCGTTCGTCAGCAGATTCAAGGACATGGTTTCGATGCCCGAATCGGTCAAGACCGGGAAAATCTCGGTTTCACTGGCAGTCGCCATTTCGGTTAGCCCAAAAATCGTAGGGATGCTAGGGCCGGTGACGTCGGCGTCGAGCAACGCGACGGTTTTTCCATCGCGCCTTGCGTTTACGGCAAGCAAAGAGGTGGTCAGCGATTTGCCGACCCCGCCTTTCCCTGAGACGACGGCGATGACTTTCTTGACATTCGAATGAGCGTTTTGCGGCGCAAGGAAAGACTGCGGCTCAGCTCTTTCACCGCATTCTAAAGAACACCCAGCGCAATTATGGTCGCATTCTGGCATGGGATTACTCCTCTCTATTGGATTGATTTTGCTCAACGAGCATGTAGATTACTTTTTTACGGGTGATGATTCCTTGGAATATTCCCGAACCATCAACAAGCGGAACGAAGTTCTGGTTGGCCAATAAATCAACCATCGAATCGATGTCCGTGTCCAAAACACAAGGCAAAATCAGACGGTCGATGGGGACGTTTGACAAAGGCAAAGGCAAGGCCCTTTCATAAGAGCCCGTTGAGACGATGAAATTCAAAAGGTCTTGCGCGGAAAGGGAATAAAGGTATCTGCCGGAATCCTTTTCCAAAACGGGGACCATTTGAAAATGCCCTTTTGTCATTTTCTTGACGGCCTCTTCGACGCTCATAGTCGAATAAAGGGAGATAACACGAGATTTTGCAGTGACTAATTCTTTTGGGATCATGGTGTTATTATAAACGGATTTTTCGCTTTGACAAAGCATGCGCTCACGCGAGCCCTTGCGTGCCCTTGCGAACGGCAAGAACCGCTTCCTCGCCAAAGAGCTCTTCAAGGATTGCTTCGCCGAAGGGAATTGAGAAAGCCATCGACCTCGCGGTGATCTTGCCTTTCCTCTTTTCGACTTCGGCGCCGGTGTAATTCCCTTTGCCGCATTGGAAGCCTGGGAAGCAAGTGTAATTGCCACCTTCATAATATCCTTTTGCCGCTAATATAGAAGGTGCAGCGCAGATTGCATAAATGGGCAAATTTAATGAAATGAATTTGTCAATTAAAGCATTGACTCTCGAGTCATTTTTCAGGTTATCGACGCCAAGCTTCCCACCAGGAAGAATCATGAAAGAATATGATTCGGCTTCGATCTTTGAAATGTTGGCCATGCAGGGAACGGCTATATGGAAGTTGCTGTGCGCAATGCAATCCTCGTTGAGGGAAACGGTTGTGATCTCGATTCGCTTGCT
>CAMORJ010000063.1 GCA_946623775.1 uncultured Bacillota bacterium
AAAAACAGAATGTAAATTTTTTACATCTAAGTTTGTTAACAAAAACGCACCGCGTGAGCGATGCGTTCATTGCAATCCGTGGTGGACCGTGAGGGACTCGAACCCGCGACCCACTGATTAAGAGTCAGTTGCTCTACCAACTGAGCTAACGGTCCAGCGCGAGTAAGTATATAACTAGGTTATCGTTGTGGCAAGTTTTTTCATCGATTTTTCCCAATCTTCATCCCGACATAGTCGGAATGATCGCTAAGGGAGGGAAAATAGCGGGGACGTGTATCAATATTCGGCAAAAAGACGCCCACTTTTGAGATGAGCGTCTTCCTGCTAAGGCTATTTCTTTTTGAATAGGCCGAAGAGGCCTTTTCTTTCGTAGACGTACACTCGCACATCCTTTACGCGGTATCCTTGCGCTTCGACGCCGGATTTCAGAGCACTCACATCGACATCGTCTTCGGCAATCGCCGTAGCCGTGTTTTTGCTATGGCTCGCTTTGGCTTTCTTCACGCCAGGGACTTTGCGCAGTTGATCGCAGACGTGCGATTCGCACATCCCGCACATCATGCCTTCTACATTCAATACGACCTGAACCATCATTTGCCCTTCTTCGCTTCTAAGCGCTTCTGCTTGCGGTAATAGGTAAGCATCCGCCGCGCGCTGAAACTGCTTTTGCAGTCGCAGGGATCGTCGGTGAAAAGGCTCCTTTGGCCTTTTTTCCTGCGGCGCGCTTCAAAGAAGACGAAGCCCGCAAGATATAGGCCGATGCATACCGCGATGATGGTGGTTACGATCATAATCGGATTAAGCCGCGAGGGCTTCCTCCTTTTTGGTCATTCTCCTGTCGTAGAAGTAGGCGCCGACATAGACGCCGACGATGACGGGGATGGTGATGGCAAGCGTCCAAGTGAAGTCGATGCTGATATAGGTGAAGATGCCAAGCAAATACGAAGCGCCGACCCAGAAGAGCAATGTCCACTTGAGCTGTCCTTTAGGAAGCTCTGCCTTCGCCGTGGCGATGGAGGCAAAGCAAGGAATGGTCATAAGGTTGAACATGACGAAGGCATAGAAGCCGCCGACGGTGATGCCGGAAGCCTCGACGAAGCCTTCCAGATTGCCGGAAGAGACGATCGACAAGGTATCGGGGACGACTTCCTTCGCGACGATGCCGGTGACGGAAGATAGGGTATAGGCCCATGCATATTCGCCAAGCTGCGCGCTTCCGAATCCAAGCGGCACGAAGATAGGGGAGACAAAGGAGGCAAGTCCATGGAGAACGGTTCCGTTGTATCCGCGAAGAACCATTTCGACCTCCCCTACGTCTTCGATGGCCGGGAAGATTGCCTGCAAGGCATCGAGGTCTTCGCCTTCGATGGCTTCGGCTATCAAGGCGAGGGTATCGGCATCCGTAACAGCAACGCCGTTATAGATGGCTTGCACCACTTCTTCGGGGTCGACATAAGTCCAATCCCAAAGCAGGTGGGTGAACGCCCAAATGAAGATGGCGGACAAAATGACGATGGTCGAAACCTTCTTGAGGTAATGCTTCACTTTGTCCCATATGTGGATGCAAAGGGCGCGGAACTGCGGGAGATGGTATGCCGGGAGTTCCATGATGAACGGCGGAACCTTCTCGCGCTGGGTGGTCCAATGCATCAAGATAACGGCCAGGATGGCGATCACCAAGCCGACGAGGTAGAAGCTATAGGAGATGAGGACCGCATTCAGTCCGAAGATCTGCCCAAAGCATCCCGCGATGGCGGCCAGCAAAGTCATTTTGGCGCCGCAGGGGAAGAAAGCGATCGCGCGGATGGTTTGGGTGCGTTCCTTATCGGTGTTGAGCGTACGGGTATTGACCATGGCGGGGACACCGCATCCGTAGCCCATGAGCATCGGGATGAAGGCGCGGCCCGATAAGCCGACGCGACGGAAGATACGGTCGAAGATGAAGGCGACGCGAGCCATGTAGCCCGAATCCTCCAAAATCGAGAAGAAGATATAAAGGACTAAGATCTGAGGCAAGAAGCCGATGACGGCGAACACGCCATCGATGATGACGGAATCGATGAATCCGATGGCCCAAGGCGCTGCGCCTGCGTTTTCCAAACCCAGGTTGATCATATCGCCAAGCCATCCGGCGAATCCTTCCCATACGCCCGCTAAGATGACACCGATCGAATTGATGCCTCCCGCCGCTGCGACGGTACCGTCTTCAGCTATTTCCGTTGCATGCCAGAATAGGCCTTCGAAATAGGCGTTGCCCTCAAAGCTGGAGCCGCCGAAGACGACGCCGAGCCTCCCGAGGAAGAGGAAGTCTTCCGAGAAGGTCAAGGCAAATACGGCAAGCAGAATAAGCAAGAAGATGGGGATGCCTGCCCACTTATTGGTGAGGACGCGGTCCACTTTGTCGGAAAGGGTGAGCTTTTCCTTCGCGTGGACGACCGCGCCTTTGCGGGCAACCGAGCAGTTCTGCGAAATGAATTGGTAACGCTCATCCGCCGAAATGGCATCGAATTCCACTTCGTCCGAGAGGATTTCGGCGATTTTCTTCGCCGCTTCGGGATGCGCTTCTTGTTCCAATTCGTCGGACTCAAGGAGTTTGACGGCATGGAAGACGGGGCTCGCAACGCCATCCTCTTCCATGAGTTTGACCGCCTTTTCGACAATGTCGGAATGCGCGGTCTTGGAAAGGACCGATTGTCCTTTTCTGGCGACGTTAGAAGCCTTATCGGCTTTTTTCATGAGCTCGTCGATGCCTTTGTTCTTCAAGGCGGAGACGAGCACGACGGGCACGCCAAGGCTCTTTTCGAGCTCGGCGACGTCGATTCTGACCCCTTCTTTTTCAAGAAGGTCGGTCATATTCAACGCGACGATGACGGGGACGTCGATCTCAAGCAACTGGGTGGTGAGATACAGGTTGCGTTCCAAGTTGGTCGCGTCGATGACGTTGATGACAAGGTCCGGTTTCTCATCAAGGATGAAGTTACGGGAGATAACTTCTTCCGGAGTGTACGGGGAAAGCGAATAAATGCCCGGGAGGTCAACGATTTTGGCCTCGACCCCATTATGCTTGCCTTTGTATTTGCCTTCGCGTT
Organism: uncultured Bacillota bacterium; assembly: GCA_946623775.1. GTDB lineage: Bacteria > Bacillota_I > Bacilli_A > RFN20 > CAG-826 > Alloenteromonas. The sequence goes on from CAMORJ010000063.1 coordinate 3,090, forward strand.
TCTCAACGGTGACGCCAGGCCAGTTGCCGACATAGGCGGTCGCGCCGGTCAAGGCATTGAATAATGTGGTTTTGCCCGAATTCGGGTTGCCCGCTAAAGCAAACGTCTTCATTTGGCACCCTCCATCTCGCATAGCACGTACTGAGCTTCGTCCTTGCGGAGCGATAACTCATATCCGCGAACGGTAAACTCCAAAGGATCGCCCATTGGAGCCTTTTTTCTAAGATAGACTTCCGCTCCAGGGGTGAGCCCCATGTCGAATAGGCGGTGGCGCACTTTGCCTTCGCCTTCGACTTTCACGATTCGGCCTGACTCGCCAATCGCAAAATCACTCATGTTCTTTTGCATGAATTCCTCCTCGATTTCAATTAACCGACCATGATTCGGCTCGCTAAAGCGGAATCAAGGGCGATTCGAGATCCTCCCAATACCAAAATGACCGAACGACCCTCTTTGGAAAGAAGGCGGACATTCGCGCCTTCCACCACTCCCATATCCCTTAAATGGCGGGTTGTCTCATCTTTGCCGTGGACATGGATGATTCTTAGATCGGTGTCGGTGTCAGCTAGGAATATTGGCATTGTTAATCCCTCTTTACTTTCGCCAATATCATAGTCCGTTTTATGGTGGATTCAAGAGAAATGTTAATATTAATTTACTTATAATAAAAATGGGTGCTTCCGCGCAAAACTTGCAAAAGGGAATGGGGGGCAATACAATCAATCCAACCCGAAGTCGACTAATGTCGAAAAGGAGGCATTATGAAGCTGGAGCCAATCATCCAATCGCTGCTCGACACCGATTTGTACAAGTTCAACATGAATCAGGTCATTTTCCACAAACACACCGATTTGGTTGGGGAATATGTATTCAAGTGCCGCAACGAGAACATCGTCTTCACCCCTGAGATGCTGCAGGAGATCAATGAGCAGATCGACCATCTGTGCACGCTGAGGTTCCGCAAAAGCGAATTGGATTATCTCCGCTCCATCCGCTTCTTGAAGGAAGACTACATCCAATTCCTGCGCCTATACCATCCGATCCGCGATTACGTCGAAACCTCGCTTTCCGACAAAGGCGAGCTCAAAATCAATATACAGGGTCCGCTATTTTCGGCGATGCAGTTCGAAATCTACCTGCTTGAAATCGTCAACGAAGTCTACTTCCGCTTCCAATACGATTACGAAGAGCTTCTAGAATCCGCAAGAAGGAGGCTCGACCAAAAGATAAAGGATTTCAATTCCGGCAAATACACATTCAAGTTCGCCGAATTCGGCTGCCGCAGGAGGCTATCCAAGCAATGGCAGGACGAAGTCGTCAGAAGGCTATCCACCGAAACGAAGAACCTCGCCGGCACTTCCAACGTGTATCTTGCGATGAAATACCACCTCATCCCAATCGGAACCTATGCCCATGAATACGTGCAGATGTTCCAAGGCATCTCCAAAATCCCGCTCGCCTATACGAATTATTACGCCATGAAAGACTGGTATGGCGAATATCAAGGCGATAACGGAACCGCATTGACCGATACCATCACCACCGATTTGTTCCTGCTCGACTTCAACCGCTCGATGGTCAACAACTATTCCGGCGTCCGCCATGACTCCGGCGATCCCATCGCCTGGGGCGAAAAGATGATCGCCCATTATCAAAAATACGATGTCTATCTCAAAGGAAAGACATTGCTATTCTCGGATTCGCTGGACTTCGATAAGGCTCAGCAGCTCTATGACCACTTCCACGACAGGATCAAGGTTGCCTTTGGCATCGGAACCTATGTCAGCAACGATACCGATGTCGAACCCCTGAATATCGTCATCAAACTGCAGTACGTCAACGGCAGGCCCGTCGCGAAATTAAGCGACGCCAAAGGCAAGGAGATGTGCCCAGACGATGAATACCTCAACTACCTGAAGGCGTCGGTTGCCTATCGTTTGCACAGGGAAGGCAATTGACCATGAGAAAAACATACATGATCGAAGGCTTTGGCGAGGTCAAGGTCGTCAGAGGCGAGTTCACGGGTCTTTTCAACGTTTGGCTAAACGGCGAGAAGCTGCAGCGGTTCGCCAAATACTCGTTCAGGTATTTGGGCGAAAACGGCGAAGCAAGATTCATTCTGATCCGCGGCAGCGTCTTCAAGGGCTACACGGTAGTCATTGAAGATATCGCTTATCCGTTTTCCGATGCGCTTCCCTGGTATTGCTATGTTCTTTCCGCCATCCCTTTACTATTGCCTTTGACTATTGGAAACATGCCAATTCTAGCCGAGCATGGCTTCTATTTCGTCGGCGGAGCACTAGGCGGAGCAGTCGGCGGACTGTTCACCGGTTTATCCTTAGGCCTAATGTGCATGCCTGAAAAATGGTATTTGAAAGTCCTTTATGGCATGCTGGCCATCGCAATATCTTTCCTATCCTGCTGGGGAATAGGAAACCTTATCGTTTCTTTGTCTCATTGATGCGAAAACGCATACACGTCTCGCATTAAATATCGTTCTTCAGCGAGAAGTCGCCTTTTTTGATCCAACCGATTTTGCGGAACAATAGATCGAGAGCGAACACCAACGCCAAAGGCGCGGCTACGGCAAAGGCGAGTATCTCAAGCAATAAAACCCAATCGTATCCATTCGCGGTCAGGAAGTTCAAAGGTCCAACGATTCCGCTGGTGCCCATGCCTGCGCCAACCGATAAAGTCGCGGTGAATCCGGCGGAAGCGTATTCCCCCGCTTCTTTAAGGGGGAATATCATCGCCAGAGGGCCTAATAGGGCCGATGCGATGATGGTCGGCACCCAAACAAGCGGCTTCTTGATGATGTTTTTGAATTGGAGCATGGAAGTGCCTAAGCCGACCGCCAAAACGCTCCCCCACTTATTGTCATGGGCCGTATGGACGGCAAAGCCAAGCATCTGGGTGCAGCAGCCGATCAATGCGGCCGCCGCGGCAAGCGGGGTGTTGCCTAAAGCAATCGCAACGCAGATGGCGACGCTTGAGATAGGCGCGGTCAAGGCCATGCCGGTAAGGGCGGAGATCAAGACGCACATCAATACAGGCACCACTCCGGTCGCCTCATGAATGGCAAGGCCGATGGCCAAGGTGATGTAATGCACCCATTCGGCAAGCAAAAGCGAATAGATGATCGCGCTCAGCAATCCGACCAAAGGAATCAAAATCAAATCCACGGGGGTCTTCTTTTTGTTGATGAAGGTGATCGCAAGCAATGCGACGATGGACGCTAGATAGCAAGACAATGGGTCGCTGATGGAGTAGACCTTGAATTGTTCAAACGTCGAAGGCATCAATCCGCCAGGCGCCCATACGAATGCATAATTCCCAACGAATCCAGCAGCCATAATGGCAACGCAGGCCACGCCGCTCTTTTTCAAAGACAAAGCGACGCCTAAGCCGATGCCAGCGCCCATCAATCCTTGGATGGCACCAGCCCAAGTGCCGACGAAGGCTAACCCAGGGATTTGTGCGAAAAGATTGATGATGGTACCGATGATAAGCGTGCCAAATAGACCGATGGCCATGCCGTTGGTCGTGGTCATCGCGAATTCTTTGATTCGCTTTGGCGCGCTTTTCTTTTCTGTAATTTCTTCGTTTTCCATATACACGTCCTACTTATTTTCGGGTTTTTGCTCTTGAACGGGCTCGCTAGGCGCCTCAACGTTTTCAGGCGAAATAGGCGTTGGGCCTTCTTGGATTTGTTGCAACAATCTCAACTCAACGACATCGGTCCTAGACAACTTGTCATGCAACAGCATTACTTTGGCGATTCTTCCACCAATCGCGTCAAGGGCAACTAACCCAAGCATGATGAAGATACCTGCCACCGGGCTGGCCAACGAAAGGGGAATCAAGGTTGGATAAAGACCGTGAAGCAATATCTTATATTTCTCGGGTTTCTTATGCTCTTTGTCCACTACTCCTAGCTTCATGATGAGCTTTGCTGGGGTCTGGCCGTATTTGAAGAACAATGGGAAGATGAGATAGATAAGCAATGGGGCCGCAACGAAGGAAGGCAAGGTTTTGTAGTAGCTTGTCATATTAAGCGAAGCGGTCAATGCCAGATAATGAGGCTGTTTCGAGAAATGATTGAAGACATCGAGATAAAGTCCTTCCTTCAGGTTGTTACAATAATAATGGAGCAAGTCCGTAGACATTGTTTCATTCTCTGCCTGCAAAGCTTCAAGAGTGGTTTCATTCAAAACGGGCTTCTTGGTGTAGTCAATTGGATCTGGATAACAATAATACGGCTGCCTATCCAAATTGATGCTAGATTCATTATCTAAATTATATATACGCGCGTAGACCCATTTTCCGACATCGGTCGCACTGCTCTTATCGCCGGTGAATCCATCGGATTCCAAGAAGGCGGCGTTTGGGTTAGAGGGCAAGAACACCGTGTAATAATTCCACACGATATCCTCTAATTTCTGATAGCCATAGCTGCCATCGTCATACTTAGCGACATAAGAGAAAGCATATCCTTTGTCATTGGCGATTCCCGCATCATCGATGAAGGATTGAAGGTCTTCCCGTTCCCCTTTTTCATTGCGCGCATTGGCAATAAGCGTATTGCCGACTGCAAAATAGAGTCCGATGCCGATGGCTAGCGCGAACACGCCATCGAGCATGAAGGACATGCCACGGCGGAAGATGTCCGCCAATACTTTTTTTGATTGCTCGTTTTCCATGGTTAAAACTATAGCGTACCCCCGCTGTTTTTCAATATTTCGGTAGCGGTATCATGGCTTTTGAAGCCATTGGAAATATTAAAAAGCCTGTTCGATGACTGGTTAGGACACTGGATTATCAGACGAAATAGGGTTCATCCTGTACCAGGTCGCAAGTAACCCAAGTCTATAGTAGAAATAGACATCTTCGACATATTCCCAGCCGCGCTCAATATCCAACCAATCAGCAGAAGTCACTTCGCCGA
>CAMORJ010000064.1 GCA_946623775.1 uncultured Bacillota bacterium
GTTGCTCTTATTGTAAATCTTCTAGGCCTTGGAAGGAAGAGGAAACGGCGAAAAAGGACAGATTTTTTATAACGTTCCGAAACAGGAAAAGAGGCCGCCTGCAACCAAGTGGTTTTGGCGGCCTCTTCATCATCGGATGATGTTTTTTTGAATTAGGCTTTCTCGATGCCGACATCGGCGAAATCATCTGCGTCCCAGACGTTGTTGGAGTGGGCGCAGACATAGAGGATGTTCTTAGAGCTCCTCCTCATGAGCTTGAGCATGTCGTTCGGGGCGGCGTTATAGGCGCTGACGGCGGTGCGGGAGGAGTTGTTCGGGTCGAGGTAGAGGTCGTTTTGGGCCCTTAGGCCTTGCGCGACGCCCATGTAGGTGTGGTCGTTGATGTAGTCGGTGACGATCACGCCATGGAATCCCCATTCGTTGCGGACGACTTCGGTCAGCATGCCTTCATGCGCGCCGGCCCAAGTGGAGCCGATGCGGTTGAAGGAGGTCATGAATCCAAGCCCGCCGAGGTCGCTGTAGAGCTCGAATGGCTTGAGGTAGATCTCGCGGATGGCCTGCTCGCTGGCCCAGGTGTTGACCTTGACGCGCTCTTTCTCCTGGTCGTTGAGCGCCATGTGCTTGGCGTAGCAATAGACGCCGAATTCCATGGTGCCCTGAGAGGTATAGCCAGCCATGAGGCCGGAGAGAAGCGGGTCTTCGGAATAATATTCGAAGTTGCGTCCGCCATAGGGTGAGCGGTGGATGTTGATGCCGGGGGCATACCAGCCAGTCAAGCCGGCGGCGGCGCCTTCTTTGCCGATGGATTCGCCGAATAGCAGCGCGGCATCGATGCTCCAGGTGCTGGCGACGATGACCCCGCACGGATGGCCGGAGCCGCTATGGAATGCGGCGGCAGGCCCATCGTAATCGGTGGCTTTGTCCTTGCCGATGCTATTGATCTTCGCGGTCTGGAATCCGCCATGCTCGACGAGGTTCTCCATGTCGGAGACGGTCAATTGGTCGAGGAGGTCTTCCCATCTTGGGTCATCCCAATCGGCGTCTTTGAGATCCCTGAGGGTGAGCCCGTTGTCCGCTCCGGTGATGGGGGCATCGCCTTCGATGGTGTTGTCGTCCCATTTCTTGGAGCCGAGGTTGATGTATTCGTTGTGGCGGCTGTTGAGGCTGACGTTGTTGTTGAGGTCCTCGCTGCTGGTCCAGGTGCCATCCCAATCGCTGCGGTTGAGGTAGGTGATGGGCTCATCGTCTGGGCCGAATTCGGCATCTTCGAACTGCTTCGAATACTCGTAGCCGGTCTGATAGGAGGTTTTGTATTCGATGCGGGGCAGGCTGAAGCTGAAGTGGTTGTCGTGGCCTTGGCTCACCGATTCGTGCCAGACATCGTCGCGGAGGGAGATTTCGTATTGCCCAGCCTCGTTGACGAAATAGCCGTTCTCGGTGTCCCAGCTCGCCATATCCCTGAGCTTGAAGGGCAATTCGTAGGTCTTGGTCTCGCCCGGCTCGATGACGTTGGTCTTGCGGAAGGCCAATAGGCTTTGCCAGGCTTTCTCGATCGCGCCGGAGTAGGGGGCGTGATGATAGAGCTCGATGACTTCTTTGCCGGCGACGCTGCCGGTATTCTTGACGGAGACGGTGACTTTGCCTTCGCCTTTTTCGGTATCGATTTCCTGCGCGGCGATCCATTTCTCGAAGGTCGTGTAGGATTTTCCTTCGCCGAAGGAGAACATGACCTGCTCATCGTAATCGAAGGAAGGATCGGTCATCGCGCGGGTGACGTAGTAGCGGTATCCGACGTAGATGCCTTCGGTGTATTCGACGAACTTCTCGTTGCTGTTCTTGTATTTGAAGGTGCTGTAGTTGCCCTGCGACTGGAAGGATGGGGCGCCTTGGGAGTCGTAGGCCCAGGTGTCGCTTAGTTTGCCGGAAGGGACATATTCGCCATCGATGATTCTGGCGACGGCGCGGTTGCCGGTAAGCCCAGGGGTGCCGATCAGCATGATGGCGTCGACGCCATCGTCCAATAGCTCTCCGATTTCCATCGCGTGGGAGACGTTGAGGAGGATGATGACCTTCTCGAAATTCTCTTTGATGAGGTTGATGACGGCCCTTTCGTTGTCCTTGAGGCGGATTTCCTCTTGCCTCATGTCGCTGTCCTCGGTGCCGTAACGCGAGATGGCGAAGATTGCGGTGTCGCTCCAGTCTTTGGCTTGCTCCAGCAAGGTCTTCCCATCCAGCTCGGGATAGGAAGCGGTGTAGGCGCTTGCCTCCGGCTCATGGTTATAGGGCAAGCAGGTCCTGACGATTTCGGCGTAGCCATAGGTATTGACGCCGCAATCGATGACGTTGTCGCTGTCGGCGACGCTGTAGGGGGTCCTGCTCGGACGGTCCTGGTTGGAGGTATCGGTGGAGCTTGCGGTGAGGGGGAAGTAGTTCTTGACGAGGTTGAATAAGTAGGGGTTGATCTCGAAGCCTTCTTCTTCCATGGCCTCTTCGAATTTGACGACGTCCCTGTCCTTGACGGCGCTGCGGTCGCGGTAGGTGGTCTGGACCGCGCCCGATCCGCCGTTTCCGTAGAACATGCCGAATGCGCCGGCGCCGAAGATATTGACCCTGGCGCTTTCTTCTTTGTTTAGGGGTAGGCAGTTGTTCTCGTTCCTCAATAGGACCGCGCCTTCTTTTTCGATGACTTCGATGTTCTCGCTTGCCTCGGCTGCGGCAAGGCGGCTGGATTCGTTGTCGATGGCCCCGATGCCGGCGTTGCCGGTCATGGCCATGGAGATGTTGGACCAGTTCGCCGCCAAAGCGGGTCCGCCGACCATGCCGGCGATGGCGAGCACCAAGATGATGGGGGTGAGGATGGTGAAGACGATTTTGCGGGTCTTCTTGCCTTTTTCGGCGTTATCCAGATAACCAGGCAGCCAGAACAAGACGAAATAGAGGATGGTGAGCAAAAGGAACGCTCCGCCGAAGACGACGAGCATGATCCAATAATGGCTTTCGAAGCCCATGTCGATAAGGGTCAGGAATTTCATTGCTGCTCCTCCTGGGCGTTATGGTTTCTTTTCTTTTTGAGGATGCTGAGGGTGACCATCGTGCCGATCATGATGGCCGACGCGCCCATCAAGACGCCGAAAATGACAAAGCCCGTGTCTTTGTCTTCCCATTGCCTTACGGGGACTGCCCCTCCCTTTTTCTCGCCTTCGTCCTGTGCGAACAGGGGCGCTTTGAGCGTCAGGCCATCCTCCTCATGAGCGATTGCCTTGATGCTTGACTCTTGAGGCTGGTCAACGATTCCATGGTGCATCGCCAAGCCGCAGGAAGCGGCGCCGAAAGCGAAGCTTAGGATGCCAGCCAAAAGAAGAAACTTGCCTTTCTTCATATGTTCGTCTCCTTCATTAAGATCAGTCGGCATACATATGATAAGGTATTTAGTAGAAACTACAATAGATAAAACCAAAAAACTTGTTTTTTGTTTTTAAGGCACAAAGATTTGATTGCGCCTTAAAAACAATTTCGCCATCCTTTCGACGATTGACGGAACTCGCCATATAAAAAGGCGGGATTTCCTCCCGCCGTTGAGGCTCAATAATCAAGCATCCCGTTTTCAAGGATGACGTCTGCGTAAGCCAAGCCAAGCCTCACGCAGTCGACGGTGATGTAGTGATAGGTATCGCATCCGCCTTCGACGTCGCCTTGCCTGCCGCCGATCTGCAGCCCCATGCCGCCTTCGCGTTTGCAGGAGGTGTTGATGCAGAAGTTGCGATCGGATTCCTCCGACAATTCGATCTTGGCGTTGTTGAGATTATCGATGTCGCCATAGGTGAGGCGGGTGCCATCGTAGACCAGCGCGTCGATGAAATTGATGTTCTCGCCATCGCCATCAAGCGCGTAATCGGCGAAGTCTTCGCGGAAGTCGCTGACAAGCGTTCCGAGATTATCCTTGTATTTCGAGGTTTGGTTCCTTTGGTTCGCGTCGGATTCGCCCTGATGCCACAAGAACCCTTTGATGACGGGCTCATAGCCCATCTCCTCGATTAGGCCGAGGTTGTTCCGGGTATAGGTGACGATGCGGTCATAGAGCTGGCCTTCGATGCCTTTGCTGCGCGATTTGAAGGTAGGGGTCTGCCCATTTTCGAATCCCGCGCCGGAGAAAGCGCATTTGATGAAGAAGATGGGCTTATCGTCGATTCGGTTGTCCTTAAGCCCATAGGCTAGGCCGATTTCCGGTCCCATGAAGTCGTCCCGGTTGCCCATGCCGACCTGGGTGTCCTTGAATTCCCCTGCCAGAGGATCATCGGGATTGGAGCAGTGGGGTTTGATTTTGGTCCAATCGCCTTGGTATGGGTAGAAGCCATAGAAGCTTGTCTGGATTTCTTCGATGCCGTCGAATGCCGCTTCGGGATCCATATCGAGTTCCATATCCTCGTTCAGCTTATCGATGGCTTTACGGAGCCAGTCCTTGCCATTGTCGAAGTAGGTGCTGCCTTCCATGTTGGATTGGCCAGAGAGCACGAAGACGGAGACTCTATTGTCCTCGGGCTCGGGCTCGGAAGAGCTCGGGGCCTCGGGGGAAGAGCTGGGCTTAGGCGCTTCGCCGCATGCTGCCAAAGACAATGCGAGGAAAGCGGAACACAAAACGAGTATTTTTTTCATGGGTTTACTCCTTGAGATGATGATAGTGCAATCTTTAGGTTCATCCAATGGATGATTTTGCTTTTTGCGTCTCGCGGATGTGCGATGATTTTCTACAACAAATACAGTTTTATTGCATTTAGTGACGAAAACGGGGTTTATTCTCTTTATTGAATGTAAAAAAATGCGTAAAAATATCAAAAACTGATATTTATATGCAAATATTTACAATATTGATATGATATAGGCATGATTTTTCGAATTCGGGAAAAAACACATGGCGCCACAAACGCGCAATATGAGAGGACCAAGGTCAGCAGGCTGGCCGAAAAGGGAACTTTCATTCGCCTAAAGCAAGGCTTGTATTCGGATGATAAGAAAGAGAACCCCTTATTGGTAGCCAATGCATTGGTCGTGCCTTCATACGTCAGCTTTGAATATGCACTATCGATGCATGGGCTCATCCCTGAACGCGTCTATGAAATAACCTGTGCGACTATCAAAGCGCGCGGAGAGCTGGAATATGAGAACAAGTTCGGGCGTTTCAGTTACCGCAACGTCCCCGTAAAGGCATATTCTGCCGAAATCGATGTCGTCGGTGGCGCGTTAATCGCCAAGCCGGAAAAAGCTCTTTGCGACTTGCTGCACCGCCTTCCCTCGGTCCGTTCGAGAAAAGAATTGATGGATCTTCTATTCGAGGATTTGCGACTCGATGAAGTCGGAGTTCACGCTCTTGATTTTGGTGTATTATCAAGGCTGTGTGAACTATATCCTGGCGACACCTTCCATTGCTTAAGGAAATATTTGGAGGATACAAAATGAACACGATACTGTCCACAATGCTAGCCCCCTACCAAAAAAACGACTTCCTGCCTAAAGAAGATGCTTTTCGGGAAGTCGCGCAGCAAATACTGCTCGCAAGCCTTGCCCAAACGGATTTCTTCGACCATGCCGCATTCTATGGCGGAACGTGCCTTAGGATTTTCTATGGTCTTGACCGTTATTCCGAAGATCTAGATTTCGGAGTCCTTGAAGACAACCAAGCGTTCTCCCTTACGGATTATCTCCCGTCCGTTGAGGAAAGATTCGCTTCTCTAGGTCTAGGCATGAAGGCCTCCGTCAGAAACAAATCCGCGACCACAAACGTCGAATCCGCCTATTTGGACGGTCCTGCACGCGACATCTTGGTGGAACTATTTCCTCAGGATGAAGATGTTGCGAAGATCGTTTTCAATCAGCGAATCAAAATCAAATTCGAGGTGAGCAAAAACTACATAAGCGGCGCCACTCACGAATACAAAACGCTTCATCTTCCCTTCTTCTCCAGGGTTCATTGCTATGACGAGTCCTCCCTTTTTGCTGGAAAAATCGCCGCGGTTTTAACGCGAAATTGGAAGAATAGGGTAAAGGGAAGGGATTATTATGACTTCGCCTTTTACGTCATCCGCAAAGCGGGAATCAACTTCCCCTATCTTAGAAGCCAATTGATCAACGACGGCTTCCTAAACGAAACTCAAGCATTTGGGATGGACGAACTGAAAGCGGCATTGCGTGCAAAAATCGAATCCGTGGATTTCGATAAGGCAAAAATCGACGTCAGGCCGTTCCTGAAAGATTCTTCCGTTTTGGATTGCTGGTCGAAGGACTATTTCGTTTCTTTGATTGATCTTCTTTGACGCTTGCTTAAGACAGCAAAAACTCGATTTCCGACTCGCTGAGTTTTATTTCGCACGCCTGGAGATTCTGCTCCATCCTTTTGGGGTTTATGGTCGCGATGACATTGGATAAGGCAAAGCCTTGTGAATGCATATAAGCGATGTTAATCGATGCAGGGGTCAATCCTTTTTGCTTTGCAAGCTCCTCCGCCCTTGCAAGCCTCTTTAGGTTTCTTTCGCTGTAATAGGAGACCCTGGACGGGCGGTCCAAGCTTGATTTGAAGGCAGGGTCATCGTGAAGGTATTTGCCGGAGAAAAAGCCTCTGGCAAGCGAGGAGTAGGGGAATAAGGCGACCTCTTTTGTTTTATAGAACTCTAGTTCCTCTTCGTTGTCCTGGATTGAGATGCATCCATCGCTCCCCCTCCAAGGGTCTTTTTCAAAATGGGCGAGGGAGTAAGCGGGGGAGGAAACGGTAAATGGGACTAAGCCATGCTCTTTCGCGTATGCGTTTGCGATTCCAATCCTTTTGCATGTCCAGTTGGATACTCCGATTGCTCTGACTTTGCCTTCCTTGATGAGCTCGTTCATCTCCAAAAGCAACGCCACGGGGTCTTCCTTTTGGCAATCCCGATGGAGATATAGGATGTCTATGTAGGATGTCTGCAGTTCCATTAAGGAGCATTCCACGTCCTTGCGGATGTTCTTGACCTTGACCCTATTGAGATACCCAAGCGGCAGGCAGCATTTGGAGATGATGACGACCTCATCGCGATTGCCGCGCGATTTCATCCATCTTCCGATGACGGATTCGCTACGGGCATATCCGCGCGCGGTATCGAAAGAGGTTACCCCGCACGCGCATATATCATCTAATAGGTTGGACATGTCCTCGCCGTATCGGAATGGCTTGGAGTCGCACCCTAATGTTATAGGGGATATTGGCTTATCGACGCCTGGGATTTTTATATATTCCATGATGCTTTATTATGCGTTCGGGGTCGTAAAAAGCACAAGATGACGTTTGTGACTTGGACATCAAAAAAGGCCGTAGCCTTTCCTTTCGGATTGGTTACGACCTTTCGAGGGTTTTAGTGCGCCCGATTATTGGGGCAAGCAGGCCCTGTAGTCGAGGACGACGTTTGCGCTCGGATCGGCGCTGAGGCGATATCCGCCACCGTTGGTTTGGATCACGATGGTGTTTTCACCTGCAACGCATTCGAATTGCGCAAAGGCGACTTGGACCCAAACGGTCTGATCTTCGCCGAATGCTTCGGTATAAGATTTGCCGGCGAGGAGGTTGGTGGCCGCTTTGCCGTTAACGGTGATGGTGAATCCTTGTCCAGTGCCGTTGATGGTGTATTGTCCGTTGCCGTCGCTGCCCTTCATCGTGAGCTTAAGGACGACAGGGGCGGCCTCAGGAGCGGTGACCTTGAGGGTGTAGGTGGTGTTCTTATTCCACTTGTTGCTGCTATCGAGTGCGCCACTCTGAAGAGCGGTTGCCCAAGGAACGGAGACGGGATCCCTGTCCAATGGTACTAAAGGTGCAGGGATTTCCTCACCGGTGATGGTGGCATCGGTGTTGTAGCGGATGTGGACTTTACCAGAGAAGGTAAGGCGGAAGCCAATGTTCATCTGGTAAAGGTTGATGACGTTCTCGCCAGCGGCGAGGTTGATGTTGCCAAAGAGCATCGGCTTCTGGCCAGCGCCAGCTTCCTCCA
>CAMORJ010000065.1 GCA_946623775.1 uncultured Bacillota bacterium
AAAAAATAGTTTCGATGAACAGCCGACTTTGGAAAATCTTTGAAAAAAGTTGAGTCCTTTTTGCCTCCTCGACGCCAATTAAATAAGTGAGGAGGCATCATCATGCTGACTCAAATTCGGGATGGTGCATCCCAAGGCCTCTTTTCCTGTTTCCGACCGTCGGGGAAGGAGGTCAGGTCAAAAATGCGAAGGGTTTTCGTTATCGCGATCATCGTGGCGCTACTCTTGGTGCTTGCCGCACCCCTAGGGTAGCGAAATGATGGTCCAATAACGGAAAGAGGCCCCCGAGGAAACCCGGGAAGCCTCAGCTCCAAGCAAGCTGATTATGCACCATGGGGGGCTTGGCGGTCAACCCCCTATCCCTTATATGCGGCTAGGGCGCCCATCGCTTCAGATAGCGAGGATGGGCGCTTTTCCTGTGTCTATGGAAGATAAAAAAGGGCTTTCGTTATCGTGGCGCTACTCTTGGTGCTTGCCGCACCCCTAGGGTAGCGAAATGATGGTCCAATAACGGAAAGAGGCCCCCGAGGAAACCCGGGAAGCCTCAGCTCCAAGCAAGCTGATTATGCGCTACGTGGCTTTGGCGGTCAAGCCCCTTCCCTAATCTGCGGCGGGAGGCGCCCATCGCCCCATAAAGCGGGCGGGGTGCTTCTCTTCTCGGCCATAACGAAACCGCGAAATCATTCCAATTGTCGTCAAGATTTTTGACAAATACTCTATTGGGCTTTATATTGAGGGGCATGCATCGGAGAAATTCTATTTCTCCATTCCGTGAGGGAAAGCATTTATGTATTTGATCCACGCTAGAAAAGACCTCAATCCATCGATGACCGAGATGGATATCGTCGCCCCTTTGGTGGCCAAGAAAGCAAAGCCTGGCCAATTTATCATCTTGAGAGTCGATGAGGAGGGCGAAAGGATCCCCCTCACCATCGCGGGCGCCGATTTAGAAAAAGGCACCGTCAAAATCATATTCCAAGTCGTCGGTGCCACCACGGAAAAACTCAACCATCTCCATGCGGGCGATTCCGTCCAGGACTTCGTCGGCCCTTTGGGGAAGCCGACTGAGATCGAAGGCAAAAAGAAAGTCTGCATCATCGGCGGAGGCGCAGGATGCGCCATCGCGATGCCCGTCGCGGAAGCATTCCATAAGAATGGGGCGGAAGTGACCTCCATCGTCGGCTTCCGCAACAAGGATTTGGTCATCCTAGAAGAGGAATTCAGGTCATTCTCCGACCGTTTCATCATGATGACCGATGATGGCTCTTATGGAAAGCAAGGCAATGTCACCATGCCCTTAAAGGAGATTCTGGAAAGCGGCGAACGCTTCGATGAGATCGTCGCCATCGGACCTCTTGTCATGATGAGATTCGTCGTCTTGGCCGCCAAGCCATTCAACGTTCCGGTCACCGTCAGCATGAATCCCATCATGATCGACGGCACCGGCATGTGCGGCTGCTGCCGTCTGACTTTGATAAAAGAAGAGGGACGTGTAATGAAATTCGCATGCGTCGATGGCCCCGACTTCAATGGATACGAAGTCGATTTCGACGAAGCGATGTCAAGATCGCGCCAATATTATGAGTTTGAGAGGAAAGCGCATGAGCACACATGCAACCTCTTTAAGAAAGCGGGGAGTGATTATGGCGAATATGAGCCCTAAGAAGCATGAGATGCCGGTGCAAGATCCTGTTGTCCGCGCATCGAATTTCCAAGAAGTCGCTTTAGGCTATTCTGAGCAGACCGCGTTAGAAGAGGCGACCAGATGTTTGAATTGCCCCACCAAGCCCTGCGTTTCCAAATGCCCGGTCCACATCGATATCCCATCTTTCATCGCGAAAGTCAGGGAAGGGGACTTCGAAGGCGCCTATGGCATCATCTCGAAATCAAGCTCCCTCCCAGCCGTCTGCGGCCGCGTCTGCCCTCAGGAAAACCAATGCGAAGGCGAATGCGTCCGCGGCAAGGGCAAAGTGCCTCTCCGCGATGAAAGCGGAAACGTCGCCAAAGGGGAGGACGGCAAACCCGTTATGGTGGATTCAGAAGCGGTTGGAATCGGCAGGCTGGAACGCTTCGTCGCCGATTACCATAATGCCCATAATCCCGAAAACGCATGCACGCCCCCTTCAAATGGCCATAAGGCAGCCGTCATTGGCTCTGGCCCAAGCGGGCTCGCCTGCGCCAGCGATTTAGCCAAAGCCGGCTTCAAAGTCACCATCTTCGAAGCCCTCCACACCCCAGGGGGAGTCCTGGTATATGGCATCCCCGAATTCCGTTTGCCGAAGGCAATCGTCAAAAAGGAGATCGACGGCCTCATCGCCATGGGCGTCGATATCCAAACCAACGTCGTCATCGGACGCACCCTGACGATCGATGAATTGTTCGAAGACGGATATGAGGCAATCTTCATCGGCTCGGGCGCTGGATTGCCGAAATTCATGAACATCCCCGGCGAAGGATTGAAAGGCGTGTTGTCCGCCAATGAATTCCTGACCCGCATCAATTTGATGAAAGCCTTCCGCGAAGGTGCGGATACCCCTGTCCAAAAAGGGCATCGCGTCATCGTGGTCGGAGGCGGCAACGTCGCCATGGATGCCGCTAGAAGCGCTAAGCGCTTGGGCGGAGACGTCACCATCGTCTATCGCCGCACCCAAGCCGAATTGCCCGCCAGGAAAGAAGAAGTGGAGCATGCCATGGAAGAAGGCATCAGGTTCTGCTTCTTGACCAACCCCACCGAAATCCTAGGAGACGACAAAGGCAACTGCGTCGGCATCCGCTGCATCCGCATGGAACTCGGCGAGCCCGATGCCTCGGGAAGAAGGCGCCCCGTCGAAGTGAAAGGCAGCGAATACGATATCGAAGCCGACCAAGTCATCATGGCGCTGGGCACTAGCCCCAACCCCCTTATCAAATCCACGACCGAAGGGCTCGAAACCCAGCGCTGGGGTGGCATCATCATCAATGAGGAAACGGGCGAAACTTCCCGTCAGCACGTCTATGCCGGCGGAGACGCCGTGACGGGAGCCGCCACCGTCATCTTGGCGATGGGGGCAGGCAAAAAAGCTGCTGCCGCCATCATCGAATCGTTTCAAGGAAAGTAATCGTTTTGAGCGAATGCGAAAAACGAATTCCGCGCGCCACGAATAAGCGGTGCGCGGAATTTTCTTTTTTCGTCTCGCCGTTTGTTTTCCTTGCATATGCGCGGATTCGTGAAGATAATCCTATTGATTTGAAAGGACTGACCACGAATATGGACAAACCAAGAATCCAAGACGATCTCTATTATCACGTCAACCAAGAATGGCTTGAGCAAGCCGTCATCCCCGAAGACAAACCGACCACCGGAGGCTTTGCAGACCTTGCGGTCGAGGTTGAGAAGAACCTCATCGGCGACCTGAACGAAATGGTCGCTTCCGGGAATATCCCCAACGACCACCTTCGCTATGCCTGCCGCTTCTATGAGGCGGTCAAAGACGTCAAGGCCCGCAACAAAGCCGGCATCCGCCCTGCGTTGAAGAAGCATAACAAAATCCTTAAGCTCGCCAACATGAACGCCTTCAACCGCAACCTGAAGGAACTTGTTTTAAGCAACTATGTGCTTCCTTTCTCAATCGACGTCGATTGCGACATGAAGGACACCAACAAGCACTGCGTCATGCTGACTGGGCCTAGCACCATCCTCCCCGACACGACCTATTACCAGCAGGGAAAAGAGCAGACCCATGACATGATGATCGGCCTTTGGTCCCAAATGGCCGCCGGCATCTTGGCCAAAACCCGCTTGTCCGCTGAAGAGCAGGCGTCGTTCATCCAAGACGCCATCAAATTCGACGCCATCGTCGCGAAGTTAGTCAAATCCAGCGAGGAGTGGGCGGATTATCCCGCAATGTATAACCCGATGACCACCCGTCGCGTCGCTTCTCTTTTGAAGCCAATCAAATTCCGCAGGCTCCTTCAGCAGCTTTTCGGGCAGGCCCCTGAGCGCATCATCGTCGCCGATCCGCGCTTCCTCAAAGGCTTCTCGGTTTTGTTCAACGAAGAGAACTTTGAGCTCTACAAGCACTGGGCATTCGTGAAAGGCCTCATCTCTTCCTGCTCGCTTCTTTCCGAGCAGCTCCGCGACCTAGGCGGCTCGTTCAGCCGCGCTTTGTCGGGAATCGCGGCGATGCCGAATCCCGAAAAGCACGCCTACCAGACGGTTTCTAGAATCTACTCCGAGCCCCTTGGCATCTTCTATGGCCGCAAATACTTCGGCGAAGAGGCGAAAGCCGATGTGGTGGCGATGGTCAAAGACATCATCGCGACTTACAAAGTGCGCGTTCAGAATAATGACTTCCTCTCCCCCGAAACCAAAGAGAAGGCCATCCTGAAGCTCTCGACCATCGACATCAAGATGGGCTATCCCGATAAGCCGCGCCCCATCTACGACAAATTCGTCTTCGAAGAAGGCCTATCCGCGTACGAAATCATGCAGAAACTCCTCCGCATCGACGCCGAGGACAGGTTCTCCAAGCTCTATGAGCCCTTCGACCGCACGCAGTGGGGCATGCCCGGCCACATGGTCAACGCCTGTTATAATCCTTTTAATAATGATATCTGCTTCCCCGCGGCCATCCTTCAGGCGCCTTTCTATTCCATCAAGCAGACCAAATCCCAGAACCTCGGCGGCATCGGCGCGGTCATCGGGCATGAGATCTCCCATGCCTTCGACAACAACGGCGCCCAATTCGACGAGATGGGCAACCTGAAGAACTGGTGGACCAAAGAGGACTTCAAGAAGTTCGGCCAAAAGACCAAGGCCATGATCAAGGAATTCGATGGCTATGAGCTCCCTTGGGGCAAAGTCAACGGCACCTTGGTCGTCTCCGAGAACATCGCCGATAACGGAGGCATGGCGGTTACCCTCGAGATCATGAGAAACCTCAAAGGCGCGAACTTCGAGGAGTATTTCACCAACTGGGCGAAGGTGTGGTGCATGAAAGCCAAGCCGGAATACCTGTCCTTGCTGCTTTCGGTCGACGTCCACGCCCCGGCGTATCTGCGCGCCAACATGCAGCCCCGCAATTTCGACGAATGGTATAGCACCTTCGGCGTCACCAAGAAGGATAAGATGTACCTCGCGCCGAATCGCCGCGTCGGCATTTGGTGAGCTGGTCAAAAACCGTTTACGGCCCTGTCGTCAAAGGCGGGGTTTTTATGTCCGCTCCTGCCCCAAAAAAGCGATTTCGTCCTGCTTATCCATAAACTCTTTTTTAGCAATCCATTCTATGGATGCTGGATGGCATCTACTAAAAACGCTTTTATTCTTTTTGCGTTCTATTGAACGACAGGGTTTCTCAAACGCAAGAAATCTTATGCTTATCGCAACAATGTCATACCTTCCCAAGCGCGTTTATTTTTGAATTAGTATAAACAAACATATCCGCGGCTTTTAACGCGGAAGAAAGGAATAGCTATGATTAAGCTGCTAAAACCTAAGTTTTGGCTAGGCTTGTCCGCTATTACCATCGTCCTGACAATGGCGGTGTATGCCGGGCAATCCCTTTCTAAGACTTATGAAAACTTAATCAACGACCAGCTGGGCTTGACCACGCAGAAGATCGATAAGATCGAAGTCAACGACGACGTGGAAGGCTCGGCATATGTCGAAGAAGATGGCTCCATGTCCGATGCCACTTGGGAAAGGCTGCTCGAAGACGAATACGCCTGGTGCCAAGATGCCGTCGAGCAAGGTTCCGTCTTGCTTAAGAATGCCCTCGTCGACGGCGAGCCCACCTTGCCGCTTAAAGCAGACGAGAGGAACGTCACGCTGTTCGGCCGTGCCAGCAGGAACCTCTACACTCGTTCCGGCGCAGGCGGAGCCGCGCCAAACGATGGCTCTGAAGGAACCCCCGACATCACCATCTATTCTCTCGATGGCGTATTCAGGGAAGCCGGCTTCACCATCAACGACACCGTATTCAGCAAATACGATGCGCTTTCCCGTTCCGGCGGTTCGGCCGTTATGTCCAACGCCAACTCGACCATCGAAATCCAATCCAGCATCTATACGGATGATGTCAAAGCGAGCTTCGCCGAGCATAACGACGCCGCTATCGTCACCTTCGCCCGCGTCGGCACCGAAAACACCGACCCTGGCGACAAGAAATTGAACCTCGATCAGCGCGAAGCCGAATTGCTCCAGATCATCGCGGATTCCGGCCAATTCGATAAGACCATCGTCATCATCAACTCCCCGATGCCGATGTCCATGGATTTCATCGATCAAAAGGAATATGGCATCGATGCCGCCATCTGGATGGGAGTCCCTGGCTATTATGGTGCAGCGGGCGTCGTCCATTTGCTCACCGGCGTCGATGACGAAGGCAATCCCGTCAATCCTTCTGGACACTGCCCCGATACCTTCGCCGCCAGCGCATCCTCTTCTCCGGCTTACGTCAACTTCAACCGCGATGGCAATGCCGGAAGCGCGATCGCCGTCTATGCCGAAGGCGTCTATGTTGGCTACAAGTATTATGAGACCAGATATTTTGACGCAATCCTAGGCCAAGGCAACGCCGATGGCGAAGCCGGAACCTTCTGCAGCGAAGGCGGATGGAACTATGCCGATGAGATGGGCTATCCCTTCGGATACGGCATGTCCTACACCACCTTCGAGCAGAAGATCAAGAATGTCGTCTACCACCCCGAAACCGACCGTATCGAGGTCGAAGTCGAGGTCGAGAACACCGGCGACCTCGATGGCAAAGCCTCCATCCAAGTCTACGTCCATGCCCCTTATACCGATTTCGATAAGGAACACGGCCTTGGCAAATCCGCCATCGCCTTGATGGGCTATGAGAAAGTCGACGTCCCCGCCAAGCAGAAAGTCACGAAGTCCGTCTTCTTCGACCGTTACTTCCTCTGCACCTACGACTATGTCGAGAACCAGACCTACATCCTCGAAGGCGGCGATTATTACTTCGCACTCGGCAATGGCGCTCACGAAGCCATCAACAACGTCATCGGTTTCACCCACCCGGGCGAATTCAACCTCTATGACCACAATGGCGAGCATTACGATCCCAACACCGATGCCGTCAGAGTCTTCCCGATTTCGGAAGACCTCCAGACCTATTCCGTCTCCCATTACAACCCCGACGTCGAAGTCCATAACCAATTCGACGACGCCGATTACAACAACGTTGCCCGCGAAAACGGCAAAAACGAGATCACCTACCTCGACCGTCAGGACTGGGAAGGCACTTGGCCATCCAAGATCACCTCTAACCCCGCCACCAGCGCTCAGAAGAACATGCGTCAGTACTATTCCAAGACCGACGAGACCCCGAGCTACGCCGATGGCAAAGGCTCCGTCTACGATGCTCCTTACGTCGATGAAAACGGCAACACCGTGAAGATCACCTTCTCGGATATGGCCGATGTACCTCTTGAAGGCACCATCGAAAAAGGCAAATTCGCCGGCAAAGAAGGCGCCGACATCTGGGATGCCTTCATCAGGCAGATGAACCTCGACGATCTCTGCATCTCCGTCTCCGACAACCGCGGCATCCTCGATGTCTTGAAAGTCATGAAGCGTGGCAACTCCATCGCCGAAGGACCTGAAGGCTTGCTTGCCAAATACCAGTACGGCGATCACCGCTGGGCCACTGGCTTCCCCACCGGACCGGTCTATACCGCTTCCTGGGATCATGCCGTCCAGCAGCAGTTCGGCGCGTTCTTCGGCGAAGACGCCCTCTTCTGCGGCGTCGCCGCCGTCAACGCCCCTGGCGCCAACATCAACCGCACCCCCTATGGCTCCCGCGCTTCCGAATATATGTCCGAAGACGGCATCATGAACTACAACGTCGCCTCCAACATCATCGGCGCCGCCAGAAGGAAAGGCTTGATCATGAACATCAAGCACTGCTTCCTCAACAACCAGGAAACC
>CAMORJ010000066.1 GCA_946623775.1 uncultured Bacillota bacterium
GCTCTAATCGATAACAATGATAGCAAATTCCGCGAGCGAGGGCGGAAGAAACGCATCCTAAATAAGCATTATGAAAGGAGCGTCATACAAGCCGATTTTGGCGTCATGCGTCAAAAAGCGCATGCCCATTGTCTCGGCCGCCCCAAGGAGAAATCGATCAAAGGGATCTTGATGTGGCAAGCCCGCAGGGGGAGCAACTCGCTGACTTGCCAATAGTTGATCTTCGGTCACCGGCAAAACAACAAACTCGCTCTCACGACAGCCGTTTACGAATTCCTCAGAATCCATAGGCATAGAAGAAGGATGCTTTTGGTGTTTTAAGCCGATTTCCCAAGCGGACACGAGACTGACGAAAACGCGGTTGCTTTTATCTTCGATGAGGCTTCTTGCCAACTTGGTGACTCTTTCATCGCCTAGCATATACCAGTAGGCCATATGTGTATCCAATAATAGGTCCATCTTTATTCTCCCAAAAGCTCAGAGGCAATCTCTTCATCCAAGCCGAAGAAATCCTCCTCGGGATTCGCGGTGAAACGGTCTTTATAAACGCCGAAAGGCCTTGTTTCTTTTTGCTTTAAAGCAATCGGAACCAGACGCGCGACAGGTTTGTTGCGGTTGCAGATAATAATCTCCTTCTCCTGATTGCTGTCTAGGAGTTCAAGAAATTTGCTGAGATTTGTTTTTGTTTCATAGACATTCGCGTACATAGATGGCCTCCCAATTACTTGGTCAAGTTGACCAACTACATTATATGATTGTCTCGATGGCAAAAAAAGATGGGCTCATGAAAGCCTTTTGCATCATGCAAATTCTGTAACAAAAAATCCCGGAAAGCAGGTCCGGCTTGGATGGCCGGGGGTAACCAGGACTGCTTTAAGTCTATCCGATAGACAAATGATGCACAATCCCATTTCCGGCACCTTCTAAAAGAAAAGCCACCCTTTCGGACGGCTGTTGGCCCAACCCCAATGAAGTTACAGTTTTGGCCGGTTATTCCCCGGTCATCCCCGTTCATCCCCATCAGAAGTTACAGAGCCAGGTATCCTGTGATCAAAGTAATGGGAATCGTTCTGATTTTGGTCTCGCTCATAACGCAAGTCTTCTTAAGACAATGGGTCTATGTGGAAACAATAATAGCAAATCTGGAGGAGATTGGTTCCGAAAACGCATTCACGAATCCATTGATTCTTTTATCGGCTTGCTGAAAAATAATGTCGATGCAAGAACTGTTTCATATCGGAATCGTCGAAAACGACGCTTCGGATGCAAAAAAGCTGGAAGGCTTGCTTTGCGAATATTTCCAAAAGAAAGAGGAGCCATACGAGGCCGCCGTCTATTCAAGCGCTTTCGATTTCCTGGACGACATTGGGAAATATAACCTCGTTTTCATGGATATTGAAATGCCAGGCATCAATGGCATGGAGGCAAGCTTCAAAATCAGGGAGAACGGTTTTAGCCTGCCCCTGATCGTTTTCGTGACCAACATGGCTCAATTCGCGATCGATGGATATAAAGTCAATGCGCTTGATTTCTGCCTAAAGCCCATTACCTATGGCGATTTGTTTTTGGCCTTGGAAAAAGCGAGGAAGATTCTGAATCAATATGTCAGCAGGACATTGACCATCAAAACCAAAAACGAGATTCTGGCATTACCCTACTCCGAAATCGTCTCCATCACGATGATCAACCACGACGTCCACATCCATTACCAGGGCAAAGACGGAGGCGGCAAGGAAGCAAGATACCGCGGATCCATGAAAGAATTAGAGGAGGAATTCAAAGATTCGCCCATCATCCGCATCAACAGCGGGACCTTCATCAACCTCGATCATTTCGCATCGTTTGACGCCGCAGAGGGAATCTGCAAGCTAAACAATGGGGAAATGTTCTCGGTGAGCCGCAGCAACAGACGGACTTTCCTATCCGTTTTGGCGAAAAGATAATTATGAACGAACAGCAAATCGTCCAATACCTGATCTATGGAGGCGACTTCCAATTCTTTTTGGAAATGTTCATCCCTTTGCTTTGCATTGGCATCCATAACCAAAAACGCAAGTATTTTTGGATTCGGGTTTTGGGGATCCTCGTCGCGGCGGTTCCCTTTTATTGGCTGCCCATCATCTCCCTCGGCCCCATCAACTTCTCTTACATCATCACCTTCGCCGCCATCATCCTCGCCTCTTTCCTTTTATATAAAGAGCCTCCGCTAGTCATCGCGCTGAATGCCGTCGCCTCTTTCGGCTTGCAGCACTTGGTCTGGAATTCGGCGGGAATTCTGTTCGACCTGATGGTTCATATCGACGCCGCGGAAAGATGGTCCATCACCTTGACTTATTATTTGTGGGACTTCTTCAATTATCTGGTCATGGCGATCGCTTTCTATTTGTCCAGGATCCGCCTTCAGTACAACCGCTCAAGGACAATCGTGTCAGTGATAGGAATCATCATCCTTGGCATCACCTGGATTCTGTCGCAGTTAGTAACGAGATGGGATATCTACGTTCGCCTATACACGTTTTTGGCGACATCCTTGTCCTTGGTGTGCCTGTTCCTTTTCCCGAGCCTTCTCCAGCAAACCGAAGACTCCATGAGGCTAAGGAACGAGAACGAGGTGTTGGAACAGCTCATCGAGCATCAAAGAATCCAGAATGAGGAATCGGCCCAAATCAGGGAAATCACCCGCATCCACATCCATGACCTCCGTCACGAATTGGACGCCATCATGAGCGATGCCGACGAGGAGAAGCGCTCCTACATCGCCAACATCCGTCGCGACCTTGACCAATACAACGCCTTCGCCACCACCGGAAACGAAAGCGTGGACATCATCCTTACCGAGAAATCCCTTTTATGCAATTCCAAGCAGATAAGATTCAATTACATCGTCGACGGACAAGCGCTGTCCTTCCTCAAAAAAGCGGAGATGGTCGCGCTTCTGGGCAATATCATCGATAATGCCATCGAAGCTTCGGAAAAGGAAGAGGACCCCTACCGCATCATCAAGCTAAACATTCAGAAAAGAAACTATTTGCTGCATTTAGAGTGCAATAATTATGCGCATGGGATCGAATCTTTCTCCTTGGACAACTATGCATCGACCAAGCCTAGCGACAACCATCTGCACGGGTATGGAATCAAATCGATTCAGTATATCGTCAAACGCTACGGCGGCTCGGTCGATGCATCGCTTAATGAACACGTTTTCTCCATCGAAATCGCGATTCCCATTCCTACCAAATAAGTCATCACAATGACCAAATCCGTCATTCTGTAAGCGGTTTCTTTTTTGCTTCCTACAATAGCGCCGTGTCCAAAAACACAGAAAGGAAAACTCATGAAAGCTAAAATTTTTCATGGCGCTTCCATCATCTCGATTTTCCTCCTCGGCGCGGCCGTGGCGGCAAATTGCCTGATGGAGACTTACCCCAACCAGATGGACCAGTTCTTCGGAACCGTTTCTAGCACGCGTGAATACGTGAAGATCGGCGAAGGGGAGACCACTGACCCATGGAATTTCAAAAGCAGATTCAAAACCGCTACCGAGGCGGTTGAAGGCTTTAAGGAATTCGCATTGAGAGAGGCTCAGGAGACGTTTGCGTTGCTCAAGAACAACGATGCCCTGCCCCTTTCGAAAAACGCATCCATCACAATGCTGGGCTATCGTTCCTATGCCCCGGTCTATGGCAACTCCGCCGGTTCCATCGCCGATAGGAACACCATCGACGCCTACCACACCCAAATCTACAACGCATTCAAGGAAAAAGGCTTCAAGCTGAATCCCAACACATTGAAGGCATACGAGGATTATTTCGCGACCCTCACCTGGGGAACCGCGGGCTTCGGCGCCTCCTCGCCGGAGTACCAAGGCTCCGGAGTCACCGATTCCGTCCCCGAGCTCTCCATGGACGAGCTCCTCGCCCTGAATCCTTCTTTCCGCGCGGATTACGCCAATTACCATGATGCCGCCATCGTCGTGGTCGGCCGTCCCGGCGGCGAATCGAAGGAATATTACCTAGGCGGGCAAGACGGCAATACCACGACGAACATCCTTTCATTATCCGAAAAGGAAAGGGAGATCATCGCCGAGGCGAAAGCCAATTTCGATAAGGTCATCGTCCTCATCAACTCCACCTGCACGATGGAAATCAAAGAGTTGGCAGAAGATCCCGACATCGATGCCATCATGTGGATGGGATATCCTGGCCCATATGGCTGCTATGCCTTGGCCGACGTCCTCAACGGCACCGTTGCCCCCAGCGCTTATTTGACCGACACCTATGCCACCAACGGCTTAGCGACCCCGGCTTTGCAGAACTTCGGCAAAGTCGATTGGCCGGAAAGCATCCAGGACAGCGGCAACAACATCAACTCCTATCTCGTCAACGCCGAAGGCATCTATTCGGGATATCGCTATTACGAAACCCGTTATGCGGAGATCGTCAACGGCAACCAGAACGCCAAAAAAGCCAAAGCGGGCACCTATACCGGCGCCGATTACCGCATCGCCACCGCCGAAGGCGTCTGGGATTATGGCCATGAGGTCGCCTATCCATTTGGATACGGCATCTCCTACACCACCTTCTCCGAGCAGATCAAAGAAGTCAACGTCAAGGGCGACCGCAAGACCGCTGAAGTCAAAGTCGAGGTCAAAAACACCGGATCCGTCGCCGCAAAACACGCGGTTCAGCTCTATGTGCAGACCCCCTATACCGAATACGACAAAGCCAATCACGTCGAGAAGAGCGCCATCCAGTTGGTCGACTTCGAAAAAACGCAAGTCCTTCAGCCCAACGCCACCGTCACCGTCACATTGAACGTCGACATGGCCAACCTCGCCTCTTATGACTATACCGGCGCGAAGACCTTCATCCTCGATGAGGGCGATTACTACTTCACCACCGGCGTAGGCTCCCACCAAGCCATCAACAACGTCTTGGCCAAGCAAGGCAAGACCGTCGCCGATGGCATGGACGCGGAAGGCGATGCGGATAACGTCATCGTCTGGAACCTCAACGAGCTCGATAAGGCCACCTTCTCCGTCTCCGATACCGGCGTCGCCATCACCAACCGCCTCTCCGAAGGCCAGTACGCGATGGACCTCAACGCTTTCCTCCCCGGCACCGTCACCTACATGAGCCGCGAGGATTTCAACGGGACCTTCCCCAAAACCTACTCCGGCATCACCCCGAACGCCGAAATGCTTAAGCTCCTCGGCAACGATTTCATCGAATTGAAAACGGGCGAGGCGCATAACGTCAAATTCGGCGTCGACCATGGCATGAAACTGGTCGACCTCAAAGGGGCGGATTGGGACGATGAGAGATGGGATACACTCGCAGAGCAAGTCTCCATCGAGGAATTCCTCGACTTCGCCGCCAACGCATTCCACCACATCCAGAAAATCGAATCCGTCGGATACGCCGGCGCAAACGCCGACGACGGCCCTGGCGGTTCGGACACCCACTATTTCAACGAGGCCACCTATCAAGGCGTCGCTTGCTCCGATGCAGACAAATACAGCGAGACCAAGCCCGGCACCCGCGTCGGCCCTTCCCAGCAGAACCTCGCTGCCTCCTTCAATAAGGAACTCGCCTATGAAAACGGCGAGATCATCCTCGGCGAAACCTCGCTGCTCCTCCAGCTCCCCATCATGATCGGCCCAGGCGGAAACCTCCATCGCCATGGCTATAATGGCCGCGGCGGCGAATACTATTCCGAAGACCCGATCCTCTCTGGCTACATTGGCTCCGGCATCGTCCAAGGCGCGCAAAGCAAAGGCGTTTTGGTCAATATCAAACACGCAGCCTTCAACGATCAGGAAATCAACCGTTCCGGCATCGCCGTCTTGACCAATGAGCAAGCGGCCCGCGAGCTTGAGCTCCGCAACCTCAACCAGATGTTCACCGGCAAAGGAAAGCCCGCGAGCTTCGTCGCCGATGAATCCAAAGCCAACGCCTATGGCCATAGCGCCCTCGGCGTGATGACTTCCTACAACAGGATCGGCTTAGTCGCTTCCAGCGCCAACAAGGCCGTCCAGCAGGACATCATCCGCGGCGAGTGGGGATTCAAAGGGTATAACGTCACCGACTTCACCGGCGTCAGCCTCAAGGCCGCTCCGAAGGAATCCTTCCTCTTCGGAACCACCGCCTTCTGCGGATTCGGCAAGCCGAGCGTCTCCTATTGGAGCAAAGAAGCCCTCAACGGCGACAAGGCCATGGCCGAAGCGATCCACACCAACATCAAATACATCCTCTACTCTTTGGGTCAGTCCAATGCCCTCAACGGCTTGAACTCCGACTACAAAGTCGTCGTGAAGCAAAACGTCACCTGGTGGAGAGCAACCTATGTCGCTCTAGAAGTCGTCTTCGGGCTTGTGTCCGCCGTCTCCATCGCGATGACCGTATTCACCGTGCTCAAAAAGAAGGAGAATTAACGATGAAAACGAACAATATCATTAATTACGCGCTCCTTGGCGTTTCTGCCATCGTCGCGCTTCTAGCCGGCATCTTCTTCAACGTCGTCTCCACCACCGGATACCTTGCAGGCAATCCCTATAACGTCGGCGTCACGGTTCTATGCGTCCTTGGCGCGGTCATCATCTGCGGATCCTCGCTATCCAAGACCATCGGAACGAAGATCTCGATGCTTCTGCAGGTCATCGCCGCCATTATGCTCGCCCTTGCATTCGTGCTCATGCTGATGGACAAAGCGAACTTCATCGGCGATTCCTTCATCCCGATGGAGCGCACCGCTTCCTTCCATAACGGCATCGCCATGACCTACGTCTCCCTTGTCTTCCTTGGCGTGTCCGAGCTTGTGCTCGCGGCCAACGCCTTCCTTGGCAACCCAGAAAAGGCAGCCTAAGCCAGCGCATCGACATTGATGTTCGGCTATCTAGCGCCACCGCTTCTTTGCCAAACAGCATAGGCAAGCAAACATGGATGCCCTCCCTAGATTTGGATGGGGGCATCCATTTTTCTTTCTCCGCCAAGAGCCATCCTCTCCAGATTGCGAAGAACCGCCATTTTCGCGAAACGCCATTTGGCAATTCTCAAGAAAGTTGTGTCCCTTTTTCGATTTCGAAGACAAGTAAATAAGTGAGGACACTATTTATGGCAGAGGATCTATCAAGGCAGAAGGCAGCGAAGGTTGCCCAATCGATAATCGAAAAGAAGAAGGCGCTGAGCGGAACGCTTATTCGATGCGATGAGATTGGCCAATATGTTTTTTGCAGTCCTCAAATGGATATCAGCGTTTTTTCTCAAGCGGATCAAAGAGAAATTCTCTTGGCCTTGCTTCCTATGGATTTTGAAGGCGGAATCATTAACGAAAAAACAGGCATTCCCATCTTCATGTCGAAAAAAGGCGCAAAGAAAATCGCCCATTACTCGGCGTTAAATTCGCGAAATATCGCGGTGTTTTCAAAGAAATTATGCGCGACTGGAACGTTTATCGGCGAAACCAGTTGCAACAAAGCAAACCGAACCGACGTAAAACGATTCTGTTACTTTGACGCACGGATTCAAATTAATGGAATCTTATATCGTGCACGATTAAACGTCATCGAAACCACCAATCGCGGTTACCAACTATATGACATAAATAAAATAGCCCCGATAACAGTGGTCCGGCTTGGAGGGCCGGGGGTCATCTAGGCTATATTCATTTTATGCGATAGACGAAGAATAGACAATCCCATTTCCAGCACTTTTGCGGATATGAAAAGCGCGCGACCCATATATGGATCGCGCGCATATATATAAGAAGGTTATTTCTTGATTTCGAAGGAGATGACGGTC
>CAMORJ010000067.1 GCA_946623775.1 uncultured Bacillota bacterium
CGGGAGGAGATACTGGGAAGAATTCACTTCCCTCCGCGCTTTGGAAAAGAGCCGTTCCCCCATTGAAGGCGGAGTGCAGATCAATGGCAAGCTGCGTTACATAGACCCGTATGTACTAGGGCAGGGCAGGGCATCGGAGTTATCGCCGTCCCTAAAAGAAAAGATTTCAGAATTCCTGGCTTTTGATTTCAAATTGTTTCTTAAGAAAAAGTAAGGAATCGCCATTCGAGTTCATTAATCACCATAAATTATTAAGTTATTAACTTTTTACTTGTTATGCCTGTGCGCGGGTCGCATAATACATGCATGAGAACCCTTACAATCTATAGGCGCGTTGGCCCTCTCGGCGGCCAGAACGACGCCACCATCCTTAGCTCCGAGTCCGTGCTCGGCGTTTTGAAAACCGAGGAAGAAAAGGTTGAGCTCCCCATAAGCAAAGGGGAACATGCGATCCAGGCTCAGATCGTTGGAGACGATGGACGCGTCCACCGTTCCAATGTTTATTTCGCTACAGGCGGGAAGTCCGTCACCCTGTACCTGACGATTTCAGGATACAAATTGACCCTTCGCCTATACGACACCAAATAAGAGGTAAATACCATGGCAGAAAAGATGAGGACATTCGCTGTCCAAGAACAGCAAGAGATCCTATGGGAAGGAAAGCCTGTTGCCGATGGCGATAAGCCGTTGCGCAAGAAGATCGTCAAAGTCGCGAAGATGATCGGCGGGCCAAGCGGCATGATCAATAAGATCGATGCCAATGCGCCGGAATATTACGCCCTTGCGGGCTCGGTCTCCGATGAGGAGTGCGATTTCCTGCTGTCGCTGGGCCTTCGCAAAATCCGCCGCGACGAATGGGTCGCGGCAAAACTGGGATGGGATCTTGACCGCGTCCGCAAAGTCGGCGACCACCTTGGATATCTAGGCGTCGTCCGCGTCGACTTCATCGAAAACGAGAACCGCTACGAATACTTCCTACCGATCTTCGCCCCAGGCCTATTGGAGATCATGGTCGTTTCCCCAAACGCCACCGATCACCCGGAAATCCGCCGCGCATTCAACCAGTATACCCATGACCGTTTGAAGACCATGGGCCCGATGATCCCGAATGGCTATGGCTTGATGAGGGTTATCCCAATCGAACGCGCCTTGCCCGAAGGCGAGCCGGTCGATCCGCGCGATACCCTATCCTATTATTTGGATAAATATGATTATTACTCCGTCGGCGAGTGCTCTTGCCGCGTCTCCCGCTCCACCATGGGCGAAGGCTGCGGGCATATGTACAATGACCGCTGCATCAAGCTAGGCAAAGCCGCCAAATACTTCGTTCGCACCGGCAAAGACAGGCAGATTTCCCGCGAAGAGCTCGAGGAGATCATGCATCGCTGCGAGGAAGAGGGCTTAATGCACTGCATCCCCAACATCGAGGGCCTCCGCGACGGCAATACCACCGCGATCTGCGACTGCTGCGGATGCGCCTGCTTTGGCCTGCGCCCCGTCGAAGAATTCAAGACCAACGATGCCGTCGCGTCGAACTATCGCTGCGAAATCACCACCGCCAACTGCGTCGCCTGCGGGCAATGCGTCGAGTATTGCCCCGTCAACGCAATCAAACTTGGCGTGAAGCTCCCTGAAAAGAAGCAAACGAAGATCGCTTTCGCCAAGCCGATCGCGTCTTCCACCGTCAAGAAAGCGGGGGTCAGCTCCGATTATCGCTTCACCCGTTCCGACGTCGTTCCCGAAACCGGAACCGCGCCTTGCAAAACCTGGTGCCCCGCCCATATCGCCATCCAAGGCTATATCAAGATGGCCAGCGAAGGCAGATACCGCGAGGCCCTTGCCCTTATCAAGCACGAGAACCCCTTCCCCGCCGTCTGCGGACGCGTCTGCTATCATCCCTGCGAGCTCCATTGCACCCGCGGAACCTTAGACCAAGCCATCGCCATCGATGACATCAAGAAGTTCATCGCCGAGCAGGAGCTCAATGAAGAGAATCGCTTCATCCCCTGGAAGCAGCATGACTATTCCGATAAGAAGATCGCCATCATCGGCGCTGGCCCGGCTGGCTTAAGCTGCGCATATTACCTCGCCCAAAACGGCTATGACATCACCGTGTTCGAGAAAGAGAATAAAGTCGGCGGCATGATGACGTTTGGCATTCCTGGCTTCCGCCTTCAGAAGAACGTCGTCGATGCCGAAATCGACATCATCCGCCAGATGGGCGTGAAGTTCCAGACGGGAGTGGAAGTCGGCAAAGACGTGACCATCCAGCAGCTCCGCGAGCAAGGATTCCGCGGCTTCTTCGTGGCGATCGGCGCCCAATTGTCCCGCCTCCCCGGCATTCCCGGAGAAGACAATCCCGATGTCGTTGGCGGAATCGATTTCCTCCGCGACGTCAACCTAGGACGCGGCAAAAAGCTATCCGGCAACGTAGTGGTCGTCGGCGGAGGAAACGTCGCGATGGACGTCGCCCGCACTGCCTTGAGGCAGGGCGCCGCCAAAGTCGACCTATATTGCCTTGAGCAGCGCAACGAAATGCCTTCTTCCGAAGACGAAATCGTCGAAGCGGAAGGCGAAGGAATCATCATCCACAACGGATGGGGGCCCAAAGAGATTCTTGCTGAAGGCGGAAAGATTAAAGCCGTCGTCTTCAAGAAGTGCACCGCGGTCAAAGACGCGGAAGGCCGCTTCAATCCTCAATACGACGAATCCGCGCTTGAAGAAGCCGAATGCACCGCGGCTTTGATGGCCATCGGCCAGGCCTTCGATTATGGCAAACTCTTCGAAGGAACCAAGGTTGAGCTCACCAAGCGCAATACCGTGGTCGCGGATCCGTTTACCCTGCAGACCAATGAGCCCGACATCTTCGTCGGAGGCGATTGCTTCCATGGCGCGAGGTTCGCAATCGACGCGATTGCCAATGGCAAGCAAGCCGCAATCTCGCTGCATCGCTATGTCCAGCCTGGCCAGCTTCTTGATGCCGGACGCAATCTGCGCGACTTCAAGCAATTCGATTTGGATAACATCGACTTCGAAGGCTTCGACCATGCCCCGAGGCAGATTCCTGCCGTTGGGCCAGTCGATGTCCATTCTTACGAAGACAACCGCGGCATCTTCACCGAAGAGCAGATCAAGCTCGAAGCCGCTCGCTGCCTCTCTTGCGGCAGGGCGGTGGTCGACCCGAACATGTGCGTCGGCTGCGGGCAATGCGTCATCAAATGCAAATTCAATGCCGCGCATTTGGTCAAGAAGACCAATCTATACGCCAAGAATTTCGATTCGATGCTTCCGCTTGCAGGTTTGCACACCGTTAAGCGCGGCATCAAGATCGTCGCCGGCGCCTTGAAGAAAGACTAATCTATGCACGAGCTTGGATATTGCACGGCCTTAGTCGATACCCTTGAGGAACTCATGGTCAATGAGAAACTCACCAAAATCAGCGAATGCACGCTGTCGGTGGGCGAGGCGACCGGAGTCATCCCCAAGTATCTTCTCGACTGCTGGCCTGCGGCGATTGAAGACACGAAACTCCAGGATTGCGTCCTCAAGGTCAACTACATCCATGCGAAGGGGCAGTGCAGGGAATGCGAACATGAATACGTCATCTCCGCCTTCCACGGCCATTGCCCGAAATGCGGCAGCGAGGATTACAACATCATCACCGGCTATGAGTTCGAAGTAACCGAAATCAAAGCCCAATAACGAATGCACGGGGTCGCTGAATTGCGGCTCCGTTTTCTATTTATGCTGTCCATTGTTTAACGATTGGAGATGCCGTTGCTCATTTTTTGCCTTGCAAATTAATGGCCCTTTGCTAGCCTATCCACTGTTGATGAAAAGGAGGCGCTTATGTCTTTCCACGAGATCCCGATTTCCGATATTTGCAAATATAAAGACCCGTTTTCCTTGTTTTCGAAAGGCGGCTTGACGGTTGTTGAGTCTAACGGCCAAATCGACCCGATGACGATCGGCTGGGGCGCTTTGGGGACATTGTGGAGCAAGAGGATCTGCACCGTATACATCCATGCGAGCAGATACAGCAAAGTGCTGTTCGACCAAGCAGACCGCTTTGCCGTTTGCTTTCTGAAGCCCGAATACCGCAACCAATTGGATTATTGCGGCAATGTTTCGCTACGCGACGAGGATAAAGCCGCCAAAAGCGGCATGACCCTTGTCCGCGATTGCGGCATTCCGTTCTTCGAGGAATGCGAGCTTGTCATTCTTTGCAAAAAGGTTGGGCAAAGCGACTTCGACCCCAAGCGAATCACGCTTCCTCAAATTGCTTCTTGGTATACCAAGGAAGGTCCTCATACAATTTATCAGGGGGAAATCATCAAGGTTCTTGTTTCTGACTAGAGGAGTTGTCTATGGATTATGTTAATGAAGTGATGCGGATGCTGTCGACATCGCATTCTTGCTTCCATGCGGTGAAGAATATAGAAGACCGTTTATCCGGCGCCGGATTCATCAAATTAAATGAGATCGGGCCGTTTAATCTCCTTAAAGGGGCGAAATATTATGTGACGAGAAACAGCTCATCCATCATCGCGTTCAAATTGCCCTATGACCCGCAATGCTTCCGCGTAGCGGCGGTGCATACCGATTCCCCTTCGTTCAAATTGAAGCCTAATCCCATTGTCGGATTTAAAAACCTCGCTAAACTCAATGTCGAGCCTTATGGCGGGGCTTTATACGCGCCTTGGCTGGACCGCCCGCTTTCTTTCGCGGGAAGGGCGATGGTAAAATCGCATGGACGCATCGAACAAAGGCTTATCGATGTCGATGAGGATTTGCTGGTTATCCCAAGCGTCGCCATCCATATGAATAGAGACGCGAACGATAACGCCCACTATAACGCCGCGGTCGACATGCTTCCGCTTCTTGGGGAGATGAGCGATGGGCTGAACGTGGAATCTCTTTTGAAATCCAAAGAATGCATTAAGGAAAACGAAGAACTCGTCGGCTTTGATTTCTTCCTTTATGACCGCAGCCAGCCAAAACTTGTCGGCGCCAATAAAGAGTTCCTCCTATCTCCGCGTTTAGACGATTTATCATCCTGCTACAGCGCCCTCTTAGGGTTTGTCGAAGCGGAAAATAGCGGGGACGTGGATGTGTTTTGTGCATTCGACAATGAGGAAGTCGGCTCCCTTACCAGGCAAGGCGCGAATTCCACTTTCCTGAAGGATGTCCTCCATCGCATCGCGGTTGCCTTAGGCAAGAACGACGATGAATTCCTGCCCATGATAGCCAGGGGCTTCATGCTGAGCGAAGACAATGCCCATGCCAATCATCCAAACCATCCTGAATACTCAGACCAAACAACCGATGTGCGCCTAAACGGAGGCATTGTCCTAAAATACAATGCCAATCAGAAATACACGACCGACGCATTCTCGGCTTCGTTAGTCAAATATCTATGCGGCAAGATCGGGTCGCCGATTCAGGAATACACAAACCGCAGCGATCTGCGAGGCGGTTCCACCCTTGGTAATATCTCCAATTCGGAGGTCTCCTTCATTTCGGCCGACATCGGCTTGCCCCAGCTTGCCATGCATAGCTGCAACGAAACGATGGGCGCGCATGATATCGAATGGAACGTCGCGCTGAACCGCGCTTATTATTCCTTGCCATGGCGCATCGGGGATGGCTACATCGATTTTGGGGAATGACAATATGGAAAACACGAATCGCATCATCTTAGTCGGCGGCGGCTCCTCGTCAGGAAAGAGCTTCGTCACCGCGGCCGTCATCAAAAGGGTAGGGGAAGAAAACATCACCCGCATCACGATGGACGATTATTATAAGGATCAGTCCAATATTCCCTTAGAGGCGCGCTACAGCGTCAACTACGACCACCCCAAGGCATTTGACTGGCCATTGATGCGCCGTCAAATACAGGCGCTTAAAGAAGGCAAGACAATCCAAAAGCCAGTCTATGACTTCGTTCAGCTCACCAGGTCGAACCAAGTGGAGGAAATCGTTCCTAAGAAAGTCATCGTCATCGAGGGCATCATGGCCTTGGTGGATGCCGAAATCCGCAAGCTAGGAGACCTGAAGGTATTTATCTCCGCTTCGGCGGAGCGCAGGTTCCTCCGCAGGTTGATCCGCGACCGAAAAGAGAGGGGACGTACATTCGAAAACATCGTGAATCAGTACTTCTCGACCGTCCAGCCGATGTATGAGGAAATCGTTAAGCCGTCCAGCAACTACGCCGACCTTATCATCAACAATGACGGCGTGGAAAACCTCGCCATCGACGTTTTGACGAATGTCTTCCGCGAAGAGCTGGACATCGCCACAAGCGGACTCAGAAAGCCCCGCTTGCTGGAAGACGAGTTCTCCGACGAAGTCATCGAATCGGTGTTCTCCAAATAAATCAAATACGCCTTAAAAAGAAAAATAATCGACACACGGGTCGATTATTTTTTCTCTATGATTGGATTTCCGAACTCATCGAGTTGGATAGGATTCGGATCGTAGTCGGATTTGGAATTTGTGATTCCCAGCGCTACAAACGTCAGCAATGCGAACCTTGTGGAAGCATAGCCTCCCCAGAAGACTGGGTTGTGGCTTGCGCTGAAGGCGTCGAGCAATGAGAAGCGGCTCATCATTCCGAAGAAGGTGGCTGCCAGCCCAATGCCGAACATGACCCAATAGAGCAGATCGGCGTCGCCGTCCAGCGATTTCTTGACGAAGCAATAGGCGCTTGCGGCGATCGCGAGGGCCCCGACGATGTAGAGAGCCATGGAGGCGATGGACCTTGTGAAGGTGCTGAGGTTATTCGCGGTCCAGACGATGCGGACGATGCTATGGGCGAACACCAACACGGTTCCGGCGATGGTCACGGCGATATGGCTGGATTTGGGTCGGAACAATAAGTCGAGCGCCAAGATGATGGCGAACCCCGCGAACACGAATCCCGAGATGATCGAGATGATGTTCTCTTTCGTGTAGATGAAGTCCAATGCTTCCTGCAATGGGGTCTCTTCATGCGTGTAGGGGTAGTGGTTCATCGGATTGATGCGAACATCGATGAACACAAGCGTGAAGATGAGGCCGAAGAAGACGATCAGAAGGGGGATAAGCGCTTTAGAAGTCCATTTGAATTTCATTTCTTGGAGCCTCCTTTCTTATCGATGGCCGCGATCTCTTCTTGGTAGCGTGCCTCTTCTTCGTCGTTGCATAAGACGAAGTGGCCTGGAACGACTTCGCGGAAGGACGGAGCGCCGTCTTCATAGTGGTGCGCGGTCTTGGGATTGTAAGGGATGCGCACCCTGTTTTTTTCGGAAATCGGATCCGGCTTCGGGATGGCGGACAGAAGAGCTTTGGTATATGGATGCAGCGGATGGCGGAATAGCTCATCGGAGCTAGCGAGCTCAACCATGTTGCCGAAGTACATGACGGCGATGCGGTCGCAGAAGTATTTGACGACCGAGAGGTCATGGGCGATGAAGAGCATCGAGAGGTTCATTCTCTCTTTGATTTCATTGAGAAGGTTGAGGATTTGCGCGCGAATCGAAACGTCGAGGGCGGAGATCGGCTCGTCGCAGATCAACAGCTTCGGATTCATGACGAGGGCGCGGGCGATGCCGATGCGCTGCCTTTGGCCGCCGGAGAATTCGTGGGGGTAGCGGGAGGCGTATTCGGGGATCAAACCAACTCTTGATAGGGCTTCGCA